>NZ_BAABDI010000012.1:0-56957 GCF_039539545.1 Hymenobacter antarcticus
AGTACATTGCAACGGTCTGTTCGCGCATGGGGAAAGTAGGAATGAGGCGGTTAGAGACCTCAAACCTACTTCTGCTCTGCCGAGCAGACTTTTTTTGTGCTCTCCAACTACTCCGCAACTTGGGTTACTTAGCAACGGGTACTTACCTGAAAACATAGTAGTCCGCCAAAAGGCAACGGGCAATGCGGCCGGCTGGCCTAGCGGCCGCCTACTACCAGCGGCTGAGTAGCCAGCCGCTGACCACTGGCGCTACGCAGCACCACATGGTAGAGGCCCAGGGCCAAGGCGGGCAGCTCCAAACGCGTGGTGGCTTTGCCCACGGGTACCTGGCCTACGAGCTGGCCCAGCTGCGAATACGTTTGAACCACGGCCCCGGCAGCGGGCAGGTTGAGGATGCGTACGGACACTACCTGGGCATCGGCGGTGGGGTTCGGGTACACTTCCACAGCGGGCGCGGCGGCAGTCAGCTTACCGACCGTGACGGTTACGAGCGGCGAGAACGACTGCTTACCGTCCTTATCGACCTGCCGCAGGCGATAGTAGAGGGTAGCCACGCCTTGCGCACCGGCCTCGGCATCGCGCAGCTGGTAGGTATAGGCACTGGTGGTGTTGCCCGCCGCCGAGACCTGACCCACTGCCCGGAAAGCACCATCGCCCCCGGCCGAGCGCTCCACCACGAAATGGCTGCTGTTTTGCTCCGAAGCCGTGCTCCAGCTCAGCTCGGCGGCACCGGCAACCCAGCGGCCGGCGAAGGCCGTGAGCTCGACGGGCAGCGGGGCCGTGATGGTCGTGAACAGCCCGCTGGCCAGGTTATCGGCAAAGGCCTGAAAGATGTTGATATTCACCCCAATGCCGGCCAGGGCCGACGTGCTGAGCTGCACGGAGGCAAAATCCCGGGTAGTCAGGAAGGAAATCTCGTGCTGGCCGTCGGGCAGCACATTCAGGGCCAGCAACGATGAGCCGGAGGCGCTTTCCACTAGCTGGCCGTCGCTGCCGTAGGTAGTCAGCGTGAGGCGGTCGAGCAGGCTGACATCGAGCAGCCCCGTGTTGCTGCTGATAACCATGCCGGCCCGGTAGCCGGCCACGCCCGTGCCCCGTAGCGCTACTTTCAGCTCTACGCTGGTAGCCAGCCCGACCGTCACATTCAGCACGGCTTTGGTGGTTGGGTTGCTGTCGGCCGCACCCTCCGGCGTTGCTACGCCGCACAGCGCGCAAGCCACCCCGCTCATGCTGACGGTGACTTTAGTGGAAGAAGTGGCCTGGTCGAAGTCCGACAAAATGCGCGTGCTGCCAATAAATGCGCTGGGCTCGATGCCGAAACCGTAGTAGATTTTCAGGTCGCTGAGGACGGCCAGGGCATCAAGCTGCTCTATCTGTACTTCATCGAAGAGTAAGGTAGTGGGGAAGCTCATCTGGAATTTGCCATTGGGCAGCACGTTCAGGTCGAGCAGGCTGGGGCCGGAAGCCGACTCCTGCCTGGTGCGTACCCCATTGATGGTTTTGTAGGTGGTGAGGCGCAGGTTGGACAGCGCCGTCACGTCAATCAGGCCGGTAGTGCCCAGCACGAATCCGGCGTAGTAGCCCGCCGGCGCGTTGCGCAGGTTCTCCAGCTTCACCGCCAACGTTGAGGGACAGCTGACCGACACCAAGGTGCTGAACTGCGCAAAGTTGGTCAGGCTGGCATCCACGGCATTGGCCGGGTTGATGACGTCGGTGTTGACGCATACACCCAGGTTGCCGGGCGTAACGGCCGTGCTGTAGTACGGGGACAGGTCGGGGGCCGTGAACCGCGATAGCAGGCCCTGCACCGGCTGCTGCAGCAGCGCTTCCACGGCGTAGGCATTGTACACCCGCAGGCGATAGAGGACATCCACGGCACCCGCAACCTCCAGCTCGATGTCATCGAAGGGCTGGGAAGCCACGAACTCCAGCTGCACCGGCCGGCCAGTGCCCGTCAGCACGCGCAGGCTTTGCACCACGGCGGCCGAAACCACCTGCGTTTCCACTACCGTGGTGGAGCCGCGCAGGTAGGTTCGGAGCGTGTAGGTGCCCAGCGCGGAGGTACTGAGGATGCTGGCATCGAGGGCCACCAGCAGCCCAACCCGGTCGCCGAGACGGGCCCGGGAGTCCAGTCCCACGCGCAGCGTCACGCCCGAGCTCACGCCCACAAATTTGTAGATGGTGGCGTAGGTGCTGGTAATGCCATCGGCGGCATAGTCGGGGTTGTCTACCTCGCCACCCAGCAGCCCGGTCAGGTTGCAGATTGCCGGTATCAGGCAAGTGCTGCTGGCAGACGTCACGCTACCAGTTGAATAGATGGGCGCGCAAACGCCGACCCGGACAGCCAGCAGGGAAGCGACAGTAAATAATAGCCATATCCGAATATGGATACCTGGACGGAGAGCGTGCGTAGCGGATTGCATAGGGACGACGAAAAAATGTTTAACTGAATGGCATTGCGTTGCTTAGTTGCTTGCAATTCTGCTACCATACCCGTCATCATCACCTCGCTAGCTAATAGTCAGATACATAGCGTTTTTACGCTATTACACTTCTTGTCCCAACTAGGGAGTTTATTCCTAAATACGGAAATAGCGCTGTTACGATTCGCAATCCGAACGTGATTTAAATTCGTAAATGGCGCCTTTTGGCCTTATTTTTTGTCATCCAGACACATTGAGCCGTATTTTAGCAATATAATTTTTCTAACAATACGGAGCAAACGCTGCTTTACCCGTACTAATAGATATAAGTAGCTTTCCTTACGGCTCACATCCGACCAAAACTCCGCTTTCATGACCCCATCTTTACCATTCAAGATTTTCGTGGTCGAGGACAACGAGTGGTACGGCGAGCTCCTCATGCATCGCCTGGGCCAGAACCCCAACCATAGCGTGTACCGGTTTTCGACGGGCCAGGCCTGCCTCGACCAGCTGGGCGAAAAACCCGACTTCATCACCCTCGACTACTCCCTTCCCGATGCCAAGGGCGAGCAGCTGCTGCGCCAGATTTCCGACCGCCTGCCAGGCACCGAAGTCCTGGTTATTTCGGGGCAGGAAGACGTGGGCACCGCCGTGCGGATGCTGCAACAGGGTGCCTACGACTACCTGGTGAAGGACGAAAACACCCTCGACCGGCTGTGGAACATTGTGGGCAAAGTGGAGCAGCAGGTGCGCCTGCGGCGCGAAAATGCCCAGCTGCGCCAGCAAATCGGGGCCCGCTACGGCCCCGGTCAGGCCATCCTCGGCGAGCATCCGTCGGTGCAGCAGGTGCACCTGCTCATTGCCAAAGCGGCACGCACGGCCATCACGGTGAGCGTGAGCGGGGAAACCGGTACGGGCAAAGAATTGGCAGCCAAGGCTATCCACTTCCAGTCGGACCGGGCGGCCCGGCCGTTCGTGGCCGTCAACATGGCCGCTATCCCGCGCGAGCTGGTGGAAAGCGAGCTGTTTGGGCACGAGAAAGGGGCCTTTACCGGGGCGGTGGCGCGGCGCGTGGGCCGGCTGGAAGAAGCCACCGGCGGCACCCTGTTTCTGGACGAAATCGCGGACCTCGACCTCAGTCTGCAGGCCAAGCTGCTGCGCGTGCTCCAGGAGCGGGAGGTGACCCGCGTGGGGGGCAACCAGCACATTGCCTTCGATGTACGCCTGATAGTGGCCACCCACCGCGACCTGCTGGCCGAAGTGCAGGCCGGGCGCTTTCGCGAGGACTTGTACTACCGGCTACTGGGCCTGCCCATCGCCCTGCCGCCGTTGCGCCAGCGCGGCAACGATATTTTGCTCCTGGCCGATGTGTTCGTGCGCGAATTTTGCCGCTTCAACAACCTGGCCCTACGCCAGCTCACCGAAGCGGCCCGGGCGCAGCTGATGACCCACCCCTTTCCGGGCAACGTGCGCGAGCTGAAAGCGGTGGTGGAGCTGGCCACGGTGCTCGCCGATGGCGAACAGATTCAGGCCACCGACCTGCCTCTGTGCGCCGGCAAGGCCCTGATTGGGGCGGGCAGCCAGCTTTCGCTGCGCGACCAAACGACGGCCATCGTGCAGGGCTGCCTCGATGAGCTGGGTGGTGATGTGCTGGCCGTGGCCGCCCGCCTGCAAATCGGTAAGTCGACCATTTACCGGATGATACAGCTGCGGGAAGTACATGTAAGCTAAAAAATGAAACCAGGCGGCCGCCGTATTACGTTTTGTGTTGTTATCGTTGCTGCTGTTCTACCTTCGCTCTCCCGTCTTGTAGTTTCCGAATAATGCGCCGCTCCCGCTTCTCCCGCTCGTCCCGCAGGGCTGCCGTGCCAGCAGTGCGACGAACAGTGGCCCCGGCCAACGGCTTGCCCCCAGCCGCTGCCGCCCCGCCACCCTTTGGGCCTGGCCTGGCCGATAAGGTGCCCCTCATTCTATTCAGCTACGACACCAGGGGCCGGCGGCTGCTCCACTGCAACCGGCATTGCCACACCGTGCTGGGTTTCAGCAGCCAGGAGCTGCTGGATTTGGGAGCGTCCCTCGGCCCCAGCATGATGCACCCGGCTTCGCTGGCCAAGCTGCACGCGGAAAACTTTGAGGAAAAGCTGGCCCAGGGGCGAACCCTGAGCTGGGACTGCCGGGTGCGGCACCGCGACGGCAGCTGGCGGTGGCTGCGCATCCGGGTGCGGGCCGCAAGAGTTGGCCCCGACGGGCAGGTGCGGGAAATAACGGGCAGCGCCGAAGATGTGACCCGCCACCGCGCGGCCGTGCAGGAGCTGCGCCGCAACCGGCAGCTGCTGCGGCAGATAGTAGACCTGGCTCCGAACGTCATCTACATCTACGACCTGCACCACAACCGCACCACCTACATCAACGAGCGGGTAGAGCTGCTGCTGGGGTATAGCAGCGAGGAAGTACTGGCGTTTGAGGATGGCTCGCTGCTGGCTTCGTTGATGTCGCCCGAGGTACTCATGCAGTTTCAGGAGCACCTGACCGCGGTAGCGGAGCTGGCCGACGGCAAGACCCGCACGCTGGAATACCCCGTGCGGCACCGCAACGGCACCATGCGCTGGATGCGCACCACCACCACGCCCTTTGCCCGCGCCCCCGATGGCACCATGCGCAGCATTATTGGCGTAGTTGAAGACATTACCGAACAGCGGGCCGCCGACGAGCAGAGCCGGGCGGCCACCCTGCGCCTGGCCGAGCAGTACCGCTTGTTCCGCCAGGTTATCGACACGCTGCCCCATCCCATCTACCTCCAGAACGACCAGGGCAACTACCAGCTGGCCAACCAGGCTACCGCCGACCTCTTCGGCCTCACCATGGAAGAGCTGATGCGGCGCGGCGCGGGTGCCCTGCCGGCAACCGGCGTGGCTGACCAAAGCCCCTACTACGACCAGGACCAGCAGGTGCTGGCCACCGGCCAGGACTCGACCCAGGAAGAATCATATGTCGATGCCGAAGGGCAGCCGGCGTGGTTCACGAGCGTGAAGCGGCTGTTTGTGGATGGCAGTGGAGTTCGGCACGTACTGGGCATCAGCAGCAACATCACGGAGCTCAAGCGCACGCAGCAGGCGCTGGAAGGCGCCATTGCCACGGCCAGCGTGAATGCGCAGGCCAAAGAGGACTTTCTGGCCAACATGAGCCACGAAATCCGGACGCCGCTGCACGGCATTCTGGGCCTGACCGGCGTACTCGCCAAAACCACCCTCAGCCGCAGCCAGCACGACTACCTGCGCCTGCTGGGCGAATCGGCCGAGCACCTGCTCATG
Organism: Hymenobacter antarcticus; assembly: GCF_039539545.1. Taxonomy (NCBI): domain Bacteria; kingdom Pseudomonadati; phylum Bacteroidota; class Cytophagia; order Cytophagales; family Hymenobacteraceae; genus Hymenobacter; species Hymenobacter antarcticus. The sequence continues at coordinate 5,735 of NZ_BAABDI010000012.1, forward strand.
GTGCTGAACGACGTGCTGACCACCGCCCGGCTCGGGGCCGGCAAGCTGCAGCCCGAGTCCATTGCCTTCCAGCCCGCCGACGTGCTCGCGGGCTGCGCGGCCCTGCTGCGGCCCCGCGCCCGCGAAAAGGGCCTGCGCCTGCGCGTGGAAAAGCCCGATTCGCTGCCCGCCGTGCTCGGCGATACCTACCGCCTGCGGCAGGTACTGCTCAACCTGGTCAGCAACGCCATCAAGTTCACGACCACCGGCCAGGTGCGGCTGCGCTGCCAGGTCGGGACGGCGCCGGTGGGCCACCACGAGCCGGCCGATACCGTCTGGCTGCAATTCCTGGTGAGCGATACGGGAGTTGGCATCCCGCCCGACACCCTGGACAGGGTCTTCGAGCCCTTTGCGCAGGCCGCCGCCAGCACCGACCGCGAATACGGCGGCTCGGGCCTGGGCCTGAGTATTTCGGCCGAGCTGGTGAAGCTGATGGGCGGCATGCTGCGGGTGTGCAGCGAGGTAGGCGAGGGCAGCACGTTTGCCTTCAGCCTGGCCTTTCGGCCGGTGCCGATGGCTCCATCGGCACCGGCCGCTCTTGCGGCAGCGGCCGGACCCAGCGCGGTCACGGGTCGGGTTTTGCTGGTCGAGGACAACCTGGTGAACAGCCTGCTGGCCGAAACCGTGTTGCGCAACTGGGGCTGGGAAGTGACCACGGCGGCCAGCGGCCCGGCCGCTATTCAGCTGTTTGAGTTCCGGCCTTTCGACCTTGTGCTCATGGACATTCAGATGCCGGGCATGGACGGCGAAACGGCCGCCCGCGCCCTGCGCGAGCACCCCAACCCCGTGCAAGCGGCCACGCCCATTATCGCCCTCACGGCCCGTTCCCAACCCGGCGAGGCCGAGCGCCTGCAAGCCACCGGCTTTGCCGGCTACCTGGCCAAGCCCTACCGCGAAGAACAGCTGCTCGAAACCATGCAGGCCGCGCTGGCCCGCCGCACCCGCGCCACCAGTCCCGAACCCGCACCTAACCCTTCTTCTGCAATGCCTGCCCCTCTCTACGACCTGAATAACGTGCGCCAGCTGGTGCGCCACGATGAAGCCATTGTGCGGCGCCTGGCCTGGGCCTTCATCGAAACCACGCCCGCCATTCTCACCGCCCTCGACGAAGCCCTGACCAAGGCCGACTGGGAAGCCGTGGGCGACGCCGCTCACCACCTCAAAAGCTCCCTCGATGGCCTGGGAGTGGAAAGCCTACGCCTCGTCATCCGGGAAGTGGAAGCCTACGGCGACAACCCGCCCGCGCCCACTCAGGCGGCCCAGCAGGTAGCGCTGGTGCGTGCCACCACCGAAAAAGTGATGGCCGCCCTACGCACTGAATTCCCGGAGCAACAGGCGTAGGTGAGGTGTGAGGTGTGAGCAGTTTGGTTATCAATGTGTTGTCGAATTAAAAATCAAAAGCCCTGATTTTTAAATTTTTAATTCTTCATTTTTAATTTTTTCAAAGCGGAAGCCGCTCCAGCAATCATCAATGGCTGATTTCACCACGCCCGCGGGCATCACGACCGATACCGTCGTTATCGGGGCGGGACAGGCGGGGCTGGCAGCGGCATACTACCTCCAGCAGGCGCACATCGACTTCCGGGTGCTGGATGCCGGCCCCACGGCCGGAGCAGCCTGGGGTAGCCGCTACGACTCGCTCCGGCTGTTTTCCCCGGCGTGGGCCAGTGGCTTGCCCGGCTACGCGTGGCCCACGCCGCCGCTGCACTACCCCACCCGCGACGAAACCACCGCCTACCTGCGGGCCTACGCCGCGCACTTTGGCTTCCCCCTCGACGTGCAGCAGCGCGCTACCCGCCTGGCCGCTGCCCCCAGCCCGGCCGGCGGCTACGTGGTGCAGACGGCCGCCGGGCGCACCTACCACGCCCGCCGGGTGATTGTGGCCACCGGCCCCTACACCACGCCCCGCGTGCCCGAATGGGCTGCCACCCTGCCGCCCACCGTGGCGCAGCTGCACAGCAGCGCCTACCAGCGGCCCGCCCAACTGCCCGGCTCCGGCCCGGTAGCCGTGGTGGGCAGTGGCAACTCCGCGCTGCAAATTGCGGCCGACATCGCGGCCACCGGCCGGGCGGTGGTGGTGGCGTTTAATGAGAAGACGCCTGCCATGCCCAACAACCAATTCATGTGGGCTTTTCTCACGGCGACGCGCCTGCTGCGAGTGACCCGGCACACGCCGCTGGGCCGCCTCATGATGGACCAGCCCGAACCCGTGGTGAGCGGCGACCTGGCCCGGCTGCGCCGCTTTGCCAATGCCACGTTCATCGGGCGGGCCACGGCGGCCCTGCCCACGGGGGCGCTGCAGGGCCAGCGGGCCACTTCGCCGCCACTGGCCGCCGTGGTGTGGGCCACCGGCTACCGGCCCGATTATGCCTGGGTCGACCTGCCCATCATCAGCCCCGATGGACAGCCGCGGCACCACCAGGGCCTCACGGCCGCGCCGGGCGTGGCCTTCCTGGGCCTGGACTGGCTCAACAGCCGCAATTCGGCGCTGCTGAACGGCGCGGGTGCCGATGCCCGGCGCGTGGTAGCAGCCCTGCTGGGCACGCCGTAGCAATGCCCTAATGTTGTTGAAACCCAGCCGGGCGTTTTGGGGTTGACACGAATAGAAGCAGCTGCCAGAAGCAAACTGCTATTTATTCACCCGCCTTTATATCCTGACTCATGTTTATCTTCATGCTGGGCCTGTTAACGGCCACTGCCTTCGTCGCGCTCAAAACTACCTCAAACGCCAAACCGCTGCTGGTTCCCGTACGTGTTCGGGTTAAGTAGTCTTTGTCGGATTTTTATATAAAAAAAGGCAGCCTTCGGGCTGCCTTTTTTATGCTGGTTGTGAAATCAGAATCCAGTTATCGAATAACCAGCTTGCACATCTGGCTGGTGTTGTCGGCTTCGAGGCGCACGTAGTACAGGCCGTTGGCAAACTTGCTGAGGTCGAGCATTTTCGTGTACCGGTCGTTCATTTCTGTCAGTGTTTCGCGGTACATCACCGAACCGATGACGTTGAGCACGCTCAACTCCACTTTCTTGCCTTGCAGGTTGCTGATGGTGAGGTGCACGATGCCAGTGCTGGGATTGGGATACACCAGCAGGGTTTTGTTGTCTTCAACGGGTTTACCTTGCTGCCCGGGACGGACAGTAGGAGCGGCCGAAGCGGCGGGTACGGTAGTCAATAGCGGACCCAGGCCGAAGCTCAGACAAGCAACCAGCAGAAAAGGTAAGAGTAGGCGTTGCATCATAGTAATAATTAATGGTTAATCAAAACAGGCACGGGGCCTAGCAGCTTAACGAGTGGTGTTGATTTTAGTTGACAAAGGTACGGCGGTTCAACCGACGGGCCTACTCAAATATACAGAAAACCCGATAAACTACGGTATTTTGATTATCACGGTTCTCATTTTCACGACCAATTAGGTGGATATTCTTTTAATTGGCGGCGGATTGGCGGGCCTGGCGGCGGCCCTGGACCTGGCCGGGCGCGGGCACCGCGTAGCCGTGGTGGAGCGCAAGCAGTACCCGTTTCACAAAGTGTGCGGCGAGTACGTAAGCAACGAGGTACTGCCCTACCTGCGCCGCCTCGGGGCCGACCCGGCGGAGCTGGCCCCGGCGGCCATTAGCCAGTTCCTGCTCTCGTCGCCGGGCGGGCGCACCCTCAGCAGCCCGCTCGACCTAGGCGGCTTTGGCGTGAGCCGCTTCCTGCTCGATGATTTTCTGTACCAGCGGGGCCTGGCCCGGGGCGTGACTTTTCACCTGAAAAGCACCGTGACGGACGTGGCGTTTGACCCGGCTACGAACCAGCACCGCGTGACCCTGGCCGATGGCCGCCAGCTCACGGCCCGCGTGGTGCTGGGCACCTACGGCAAGCGCGCCAACCTGGACCGGCAGCTGCAGCGGTCCTTTTTTGCCCAGCGCTCGCCCTACCTCGGGGTGAAGTACCACCTGCGCCTGCCGGGCTTCCCGCGCGATGTAATTGCACTGCACAATTTCGCCGATGGCTACGCCGGCATTTCGGCCATTGAGGAAGATAAGCTGTGCTTTTGCTACCTCACCTCCCGCCAAAATCTCAAGCGCCACGGCACCATTCCGGCGATGGAGGCGGCTGTGCTGGCCAAAAACCCACACTTACGGGAGATTCTGAGCGCGGGCGAAGTGCTGTATCCGCAGCCCGAGGTCATCAATGAAATATCCTTCGCGCCCAAGCAGCCGGTGGAGCAGCATGTGCTGATGTGCGGCGACGCGGCGGGCCTCATCACGCCGCTGTGCGGCAATGGCATGGCCATGGCCCTGCACGGCGCGGCCATCGCCGCTGATGCGGCGCACGATTTTCTGGCTGGCAAAACGACCCGCGCCGCCATGGAAATGCAGTATGCCCAGGCTTGGCGTGCCCAGTTTGGGGCCCGGCTGCGGGTGGGCCGCGCCGTGCAGCGCCTGTTTGGCGGGCCGGTGCTGAGCGAGGCCGTGGTGGGCGGCCTGCGCCACTGGCCCGGGGCAGTGCAGGCCCTAATGCGCCGCACCCACGGCACACCGTTTTAACTGAACTATGCGAAAAAGCTTGCGACTGACGCTACAAACACCACAATGTTATTGGCACTATTTTATCCAAGCAACGCGTAAAGGTGTTTGCTTTACCGTAAGTAGTCTGAATATTGCCATTGCGACCGGCCCGGTGGGGTTTTAGCAACTGGTCTACCCTGTTTTACCATTTGTAATTACCTTCCGGCATGCCGAGTTATTTAGGTGCTATTGGCACTGCCAACCCTGTTCACCGCATTGCGCAGCCCCAGATTGCCGATTTCATGGCCCAGGCCCTGCAGTTTGGCGAGGGCGACACGCGCAAGTTGCGGGCCCTGTACCGGGTGTCGGGCATTGAGCACCGCTACTCGGTGCTGCCCGACTACGGCCGGGCCAACGGCGACTACACATTTTTCCCCAACACGCCTACTCTGGAGCCTTTTCCGAGTGTGGGCCAGCGCATGGCCGTTTACCGGCGTGAGGCCCTGCCCTTGGCCATCGAGGCCGTGCGCAACTGTCTGCTCCAGGTACCCGACGTGGCTCCGGCCAGCATCACGCACCTGGTGACGGTGAGCTGCACGGGCATGTACGCGCCGGGGCTCGACATTGAGCTGGTGCAGGCCCTGGGCCTGCGCCCCGACGTGCGCCGCACCTGCGTAAATTTCATGGGCTGCTACGCCGCCGTGAACGCCGTGAAGCTGGCCGATGCCTTTTGCCGGGCCGATGCCGATGCTCGGGTGCTCATCGTGAGCGTGGAGCTATGCACCCTTCATTTCCAGAAAAGCCCCGAGGAAGACCACCTCATCAGCAACGCGCTGTTTGGCGATGGCGCGGCGGCCACCCTGGTGCTGGCCGAGCCGCTGCCCAACGGCGCGCCCAGCCTGGCTCTGCAGGGCTTCCACTGCGGCCTGGAACCCGATGGCCACGACGACATGGCCTGGCACATCAACGACTTTGGGTTTGAGATGACGCTGAGCAGCTACGTGCCCAAGCTCATTCAGCGCGGCATTCGCAAGCTCACCGATGGGCTGCTGGCCAGCCTGCCGGTGCAGCTGGGCGACATCCGGCACTTTGCCATTCATCCCGGCGGGCGCAAGATTCTGGAAACCATTGAAACCGAGCTGGGCCTGACGCGCGAGGATAACCGCCACGCCTACCGGGTGTTGCGCGACTACGGCAACATGTCGTCGGCCACGGTGCTGTTTGTGCTGCGCGAGGTGCTGGCCGCCGCCACCCCCGCCGACCACGGCGCGCCGGTGCTCAGCTTCGCCTTCGGGCCGGGCCTGACTATGGAGGCCATGCTGTTGCAGTTAACAGTGAACAATGAGCAGTTTGCAGTTGTCGCCAACCATCGGGAAGAGGCGGTAGAGCAGACAGCCCAATTGCTCACTGCTAACTGATAACTGCTCACTGAGAATGTTAAATGAAAGAGCCTCAGGTCCGGAGCTGATGGACGACCTGACGCTGGCCACCGATGCCCTGCGCCAGAATCTCGACGAGCTCGAGACCATCAATACCTGGCTGGGCGGCTACCAGCCCGTGCTGAACGCGCTGAACCGGCTGCGGCCCCGCTTCGCGCCGGGCCGGCCCTTGCGCCTGGCCGACCTGGGCAGCGGCGGCGGCGACACCCTGCGCCACATTGCCCGCTGGGCCCGCAAAAAGGCCTTTCCCGTGCAGCTGACCGGTATCGACGCCAACCAGTTTATGCTGGACTACGCCACGGCCAAGAGCCACGCATACCCGGAAATAAGCTACCGGAAATTCGATATTTTCTCCCCCGAATTTCAGAACCAGCCCTACGATATCCTGACGTGCAGCCTGTTTTGCCACCACTTCACCGATGACGAATTGGTGACGCTGCTGCGCCAGTGGCAGGCCCAGGCCCAGGTAGCCGTCATTATCAACGATTTGCACCGGCACTGGCTGGCCTACCACAGCATCAAGTGGCTCACGCGGCTGCTGGGCGGCTCTTATCTGGTGCGGCACGATGCGCCGCTGTCGGTGGCCCGCGCTTTTAGGCGCGAAGACTGGGTGGCGCTATTGGCACGGGCCGGTATCAAAAATTATGAGCTGCGCTGGCGCTGGGCGTTTCGCTGGCAGGTGATTTTTTAGTGGTTAGTGGTGAATGATTAGTGGTTAATATCTAAGAGCTTACCGGTCACCATTAACCATTCACCACTAAAAAAGCCCCGCTGCTGCCCGGTACGTATTCGCATGCGCTTCCACGATGTCGGCGATGCGCTCGGAGTAGCCGCCGCCCATGCATACGACCACGGGCAGGCGGTGGCGGTGGCAGAGGCCGAGCACCAACTCATCGCGGCGGCGGCAGCCTTCGCGGCTGAGCGCGAGGTGGCCCAGCTTGTCGGTGGCCAGCACATCGACCCCGGCCAGGTAGAAGACGAAATCGGGCTGCTGGGTATCAAGCAGTCGGGGCAGCGTTTCGGCCAGCAGCTTCAGGTAGGTGGCATCGTCGGTACCATCGGGCAGGGCCAGGTCGAGGTCGGACTGCTCTTTACGGGCGGGGTAGTTGCGGGCCCCGTGCATCGAAAACGTGAACACGCGGGGCTCATCCTGAAAAATAGCGGCCGTGCCATTGCCCTGATGCACGTCGAGGTCGACGATGAGCACCTGCCGGGCGTGGCCCTGGGCCAGCAGCCAGGCGGCGGCGGCGGCCTGGTCATTCAGCAGGCAAAAGCCTTCGCCCCGCGCCCGAAACGCGTGGTGCGTGCCCCCCGCGATATTGAACGCCACGCCGTGCACCAGCGCCAGGCGCGCCGCCTCGATAGTCCCCCCCAGAATGGTGATTTCGCGCTCGAACAACGCCGCCGACCACGGGAAGCCCGTGGCCCGCTCCTCCTGCCGCGTGAGCTGGCCCAGGCGCAGGCGCTGGTAATAGTCGGCATCGTGTACCCGCAGAATGTCCTCATCCGGCGGTGGCTGGGCCACGAAAAAGTCGGTGGCCGTGGCCGTGCCTTCGTGCAGCAGCTGCTCGGGCAGCAGCTCGTATTTCAGCATGGGAAAGCGGTGGCCCGGCGGCAGGGCATGGGCGTAGCTGGGCGCGAAGGCAATGGGAAGCATGGGGCGGCAACAGCGGAGCAGACCGGGGGGTTTGGCCGTGGCGGCCGGGAAGCTGGCCGCTCGAAAAGCCTGGTTTCAGGAATCCGGGCCGGGCACTAACCAAAAAAACCCCCACCGCGGCATGCAGTGAGGGTTTTCGTGAGGCGTATTGGGCTCGAACCAACGACCTCCACCGTGTCAGGGTGGCGCTCTGAACCAACTGAGCTAACACCCCATTACCAGTGCCGGGCTGCGGCAGTGGAGCCCCAAAGGTAGCGCTATCAAGCCCATGATGCACTGATGGCACGCGTTTTTTTTGCTCACTCCGGCCGCGTCAGGCAACCTTCTGGCCCCGGAAAAGTATAGGGGCAAACGAGAATAGTAATTTTCCCCCGATAACGACACCACTTCCCCACCTCTTTCACCCATGAAAAAGACTCTTCTATTTTTGCTGTTGGCAATGGCTTCCGCGCCCGCGGCTTTTGCGCAAAACCGTCCGGGCGGTGAGATGTCCTCGAAGGATTTCACCGGCGGCGGCGTGACGAGCTCGCGCAACACGGGCTTCGGCATTAAAGGTGGCTACAACCTCAACGGCCTACGCGGCGATGACATCTCAGGCATCAACCGCAACTCCCGCAGCGACTTCCACGCCGGGGTATATGGCCAGCTGGGCTTCAATGAGTTTTCGTCCATTCAGACCGAATTGCTGTACTCGCGCCAAGGCTTCGAGGCCAACACGGGTGCCGGTGGGGCCCGCCAGCGCTTCCGCATGGACTATGTGATGCTGCCCATCATGTACGTGGGCAACGTCACCGAAACCATCAGCTTTCACGTTGGGCCGCAGGTGTCGCTGCTCACCAACATCCGCAATAATGAGCAGACCCTGGACATTGCCGCCAACGGCTTCAACTCCTTCGACTTTGGCGGTGTGGGCGGCCTCGAAGCCCGCGTAGGGCCCGCCCGCGTGGGTGCCCGCTACAACTTGAGCCTGGGCAAAATATTTGAAGATGGCAATACCAAAGCCGGGGCATTTGCCAACAGCAAGCTCTACAACAACCTGCTTCAGGTGTACGTGGGCATCGGCTTCACGCAATAGTCGAACCCGACGGTCGCATTTTCTTAAAAAGGAAGCCCATCATCCGGGCTTCCTTTTTTGTTGTCAGGCCCTACTCCTTGCCTTCTCCTCCATGCCCGCAATCACTGCTGCCGAACTTGCCGCCCTGCACCACGCCCGCGAGCTACTGCTGGGCCAGGGCCTGGCCGTGCTGGCCGCCTGGGTGCTGCTCAACCTGCTGGGCAGCGGCTACCGCCTGGCCCGCGCCGACCGCCGCCACGCGCCCTACTACTTCCACGGCATGAACGTGGCCTGGGCATTTATCAACGCGGGGCTGGCCCTGTGGGGCATCTGGCACCTGCGGCTCACCGCGCCCGCCGGCCTGCGCCTGGCCGATTTGGTCCAGGCGCAGCTCTTCAACGAAAACGTATTCCTGCTCAATGCCGGGCTGGATGCCGCCTACATCATGACGGGCTACTACCTGCGGGCCCAGGCCCGGGTGCCGGGGCAGCCGCTGCCGGCGCGGCTGCTGGGTTTTGGCCATTCGCTGTGGGTGCAGGGCGGTTTTCTGCTGGTGTTCGACGTCGCGATGTGGAGCCTGCTGCACAGCCAGGGCAAGGCCTGGCTTCCTCAGCTACCCTGATGGGAAAATGCTGAATTCCTGATTTGGGAAAAAGGCCCATTTTGAGAAAGCACCGTTTCCATTCGTACGGCGAAAGCCTGCGTAAGCCGACGAAAAACAGCGGTTCGGCTTGAATCCGACAAGCTCGAAATACGGCTGGGGGAGCTTTGCGTACTTCTTTCACCTCCGCGGGAGCCGCCTGGCCTTTTCTTGGGAGTGGCTTTTCAACTATACTATGCGCCCATTCCTGCTCGCTTTCGCCTCTTTTTGCCTCCTGCTCAGCTTCGGCGTTCAGGCCAGGCCGCTGTTCGACCGGGGCGAAACGATTACGCTGACTTCGCCCACCGATGGGGTTCGCCTCCACGGCCTGTTGCGCCTGCCCGTGGGCACCGGGCCGTTTCCGGCCGCCGTGCTGCTGGCCGAGCGCGGGGCCGATGCCGAAGACCCGAGCTCGGCCGACAACCGCCTGCTCAATAGCCTGGCCGACCACCTCGTGAGCCGGGGCATCGCCGTGCTGCGCCTGCAAGAGCGCGGCCTGGGCGGCTCCGAAGGCTCAGCCACCACTACCACCATGGCCGAGCGCTCGGCCGATGCCATCGCGGCGCTGAACTACCTGCGCACCCGCCCCCAAATCGACGTGACCCACCTGGGCCTCATCGGCCACGGCGAGGGCGGTAACGTGGCCCTGCTGGCCGGTGCCCAGCCCCTGGCCCCCACCTTCGTGGTGGCCCTGGCCGCTGCGGGCCTGTCGGGCCGCGAGCTGCTGGCCGCCCAACCCGTGATGTACGGCAAGGTCCTCGGCCAGGACTCGACCGATGTGCAGCGCCAGCACCAATACCAGCGCGAGCTGCTGGCCGCCGGGCAGGAAGCCGTGAAAATGCGGGCCCACGGCTCCAACGCCGCCCAGGTGCAAACCTACCTCGACCAGCAGCGCCTGCGCCAGAAAGCCGCCCTGCGCCGCGACGACGAAGCCCGCGTGAAGCACCAGCGGGCCATGCTCGAAATAGTGCGCCAGACCACCGACAACGCCCAGGCCCAGGCCATTCTGGGCAATATGCTGCGCCAGCGCTACCCCGGCATTGCCCCGGCCGACGTGCAAGCCAGCGTCCGCACCCTCACCACTCCCGCTTATCGCAGCTTCCTTGTCTTCGACCCCCAGCCCAGCCTGGCCGCCGTGCGCTGCCCCGTGCTGCTGCTGCAAGGCGAGGAGGATGCAGCCGTGAATGCCGCGGTAAACCTGCCGCTGCTCAAAAAAGGCCTGCGCGCCAATCCCCGCGTGGCCGAGCTGCGCCTCCCCGGCCTCAACCACGCCCTGGAGATTACCGGTGCCGAGGCGGCCGGCCTGGTCCCCGCCCCCATCTCCCCCGATGTGCAAACCAATATTCACACCTGGATTATCAGCCAGAAGTAACCGACGCTACGCAACAGGATGTAGCGCGGACTCTGTAGTCCGCGAGTAGAACCGTTGAGCTCGCAGCCTACAAAGTCCGCGCTACATCCCGCTACGTAACAGCAGAGAAGTATACTGCCCGGCGTAGCCCACGCCCCACCAAAAGAACCCCGACGCTTTGCAGCATCGGGGCTCTTTTTTGGATAGTTAAGCGCCAGGCGGCTAGCTGTTCCCACCGTGCTGGGGCTCCAGCATCTCTTCCACTATTTTCTTGTTGAAGGCCGGAATGTCTTCCGGCTTGCGGCTGGTAATCAGGCCGTGGTCGGTCACCACTTCGGAGTCCTCCCAATGAGCCCCGGCGTTTTTGAGGTCGGTATGCAGGCTGGGCCAGCTGGTCACGCGCTTGCCGCGCACCACATCGGCCTCAATCAGCAGCCAGGGGCCGTGGCAGATGGCGGCCAGCACCTTGCCCGAACCGGCAAATTCCTTCACGAAGGCCACCACGTCCTTGTCCATCCGCAGAATGTCGGGGTTCATCTGGCCGCCGGGCAGCACCAGGGCATCGTAGTCGGCGGGCCGGGCATCGGTAATCACCTTGTCCACATCAACCTTGTCGCCCCAGTCTTTCTTGGGCCCGTCCCAGCCCTTGATAGAGCCGCTTTTGAGGGAAATAACGTGGGTTTCGGCCCCCTCGCCCTCCAGGTATTTTTTGGGTTCGTCGAGCTCGGACTGCTCGAAGCCGTCGGTAGCAATAATGGCAATTTTCTTGCCCTTGAGTTTGTCGCTGCTGAAGATGCTCATAGGTAAAACCGGATGAAAAGAATGGCACCGGGGATATACCCGGCCCGGTTGCTTTACGCCCCCGGCGGCCATTGGTTCCCGCAGAATTTGGGCTTTCGTGCCCCAACGGCCTCACCCTGCTCCGCACACCCGCCGACGCCACCCAACCCGCACTGCTGAAGTAACTGGGGTTGCTTCTACAGCGGTTTCCAAGTCCATGTACAGAGTTAAAAGTTGAGAGTTAAAAGTTGAGAGTTAAAAGTTAAAAATAAGACGTAGTGGGTTTTAACTCTCAACTTTTAACTGTTTTCAAAAATGTACACTGACTCGGAAACTGCTCTAATACAAGACTTACGCGCCACCCCCAAGTCCTAGTCGAGTAGGGTGCGGGGCTTGCCCCCGCTCGTAGCTGCCGTGGCCCGCCGCCTCACGCATGGCCTTGTAGGCCGTCGGGGCCGGAAACGCCCCCTCGATGTAGCCCTCCAGCTGCTGCCAGGCATCCAGAAACTCGCGTCCCTGCTCCAGCAGCTCGCCCCGCGTCAGCTCGGCGTTGGCCGTGCGGGCCGCATCGTCGGGCAGGGCATCGGCCGCCCGGAAGCGGGCCAGCGCCTCCGCCGCCAAAGCCGCCGAGTAGCTGCTTTTGTAATTCCCGAATTTGGGTTGGTTATCGAGGTAGTTCTGCCAGGCCAGGGGCAACAGCAGCGCCAGGTCGCTCTGCGACATTGGTAAGGTTCTCATCCGGTCAGGAGAGACTGTTTGGTGGAATGTTCCGGGCCAAATGTAGGCCCGCATTCCTGCCGCCTCCCCCAAAACCCCAGCCCCGGCCCATATTAGAAGAAAAATGCAAAACCGCTGCTTCCCCAGCCCCCGCTGCCGCCCTTATCGGCAGCCCCGCGGCCCCGGCGCGCCCCGGCCGGCCTCCGCCCCGCTCCCCCGCCGCGCTCCTGCGCTCCCAGGCCCTTCTCCCTCCCTCCAAAGCCCTTTTGGCCCGCTCCACGGCCGCCCCGCGCTGCGCCAATTCCGTCCCTCGCCCCGCCACGGCAGCTCCCTCCCGCTCCAATTTCATTCCCCAACGCGCCAATTCCGTTTCTCGGCGGCACCCGAAACATCTTATTTTTCAGGCACGATGCCGCGCGGCCCTGGTTGGCAGCCCTACATTTGCCCGGCGCGGGTGCAACGCTCGCCGCGCCGTCACTGTCTGTCCGTTCTCATGCTTCGACTCCTCACCGCCCTCCTCCTGCTCGCCGGCCTCGCCCGCCCCGCCGCCGCGCAATCCCTCTACATGCCGCGCGATATCAAGGCCGCCTTTGCCAAAGGCACCCGCAGCCCCGACGGCCGCCCCGGCCCCCGCTACTGGCAAAACCGCGCCCGCTACGACATCACGATGCAGGCCGCCCCGCCCGCCCGCGACATCCGGGGCCGCGAAACCATCACCTACTTCAACAACAGCCCCGACACCCTGAAGCAGGTCGTGCTGCGCATTATCCAGAATATTCACCAGCCCGGCGCGGCCCGCGACAGCGACGCCGCCGCCGACTACCTCACCACCGGCCTGCAAGTCGATACGTTCACGATAGCCGGCCAAATCCGCCCCTACACCGGCAAAGCCGGCCCCGCCACCGTGCAAAGCATCCGCCTGCCCCAGCCCCTCGCCCCCCACGATTCGGTGAAGTTCACCGTGGCCTGGCACTTCCCCATTTCCCTCGAAAGCGGCCGCGAGGGCATGATTGACCCCACCACCTACTTCCTGGCCTACTTCTACCCCCGCATCGCCGTCTACGACGACTACGCCGGCTGGGACCGCCTGCCCTTCGTCGACAGCAAAGAGTTCTACAACGATTTCAACGACTACACCCTGCGCGTGCAAGTGCCCGCCAACTACATCGTGTGGGCCACCGGCACCCTCCAAAACCCGCGGCAAGTCCTCCAGCCCGCCCCCGCCAAACGCCTGGCCAAATCCATGACCAGCGACGCCCTCATCCACGTCGCCACCGCCGCCGACCTCGCCAAAAACAGCATCACCGCCCAGCAGCCCACCAACACCTGGGTCTGGACCGCCCGCGACATCTCCGACGTCACCTTCGGCCTCAGCAACCACTACGTCTGGGATGCCGCCAGCGTCATCGTCGATGCCAAAGCCAAGCGCCGCGCCAGCGTGCAGGCCGCCTACGCCGATTCCACCGTCGACTTCCGGCAGTCCGTCAAAAACGCCCAATACGCCCTGGGCTGGTTCTCCAACCCCAGCAACTGGCCCGGCGTGGCCTACCCCTTCCCCAAAATGACGACCTTCCAGGGCTTCGCCGACATGGAATACCCGATGATGGTGAACGACAGCCCGCAGGAAGACCCCAAGTTTGCGCAGTTCGTGCAGGACCACGAAATCGCCCACACCTACTTCCCCTTCTACATGGGCATCAACGAAAGCCGCTACGCTTTCATGGACGAAGGCTGGGCCACCACGTTCGAGCTGCTCATCGGCCGCAGCGAAAACGGCACGGCCGAGGCCGATGAGTCGTACCGGAAATTTCGCGTCAACCGCTGGATAAACGACCGTTCCACCGTCCAGGACCTGCCCATCATCACGCCCAGCTCCGAGCTGCGCGCCGGCTACGGCAACAACGCCTACGGCAAGCCCTCCCTCAGCTACCTCGCCCTGAAAGATATGCTCGGCGATGCCCTCTTCAAGAAAGCCCTGCACGAGTTCATGGACCGCTGGCACGGCAAGCACCCCATTCCCTGGGACTATTTCAACACCATGAACAGCGCCACCGGCCAGGACCTGAGCTGGTTTTTCACCAACTGGTTTTTCACCAACAACTACATCGACCTCGCCGTGGGCCCGGTGTCCGGCACCAGCGTCACCATCCAGAACATCGGCGGCTTCGCCGTCCCCTTCGACATGGCCGTGGAGTACACCGACGGCAGCAAAGCCACCCTGCACCAGTCGCCCGCCATCTGGCAAGCCAACCAGCAGCAAGCCGTGATAACCGTACCCAAAGCCGTGAAGTCAGTAAAGCTGGAAGGCGGCATTTTCATGGATGCCAACGAGAAGGATAATTCCTTCGGCCGCTAACCTCCCTCCCAGCCCGGCACCGGGCTCAGTTAAGAGTTAGGAGTTAAGAGTTAGGAGTGACGCTCTTTTTAACTCTTAACTCCTAACTCTCACCGCCGCCCCTGCTTCAGCTCCCGCCGCACCTCCTTCACCCGGTCGTCGAACCCATCGGGGTCGTAGCTCACTTCTTCCACGTCGAGTTCGTCGAGCAGGTCCATCAGGGCATCGGAATGGTCGGCGCGGGTGCCGGCGGGCATGGCCACGTAGGTCATTTCCGACCACAGCAGGGCCAGCAGGCGCTGGCCGTCCTCGCTGCGCATCTGCATTTCCAGCACCAGGTTGGAATTATCGAAGTGGATGAGCTGGCTCAGAATGCGCACCCGCACGCCCTGCCGCGCCGGCTTCAGGTAGCTGATATGGTGCTTGGTGATGACCCAGGCCGCGTGCTGCTCGCGGGTCAGCTCGCCCATGTTCAGGGCATAGTGCGCCGTGGTGTGGTCCTCGCGGGCATTCAGGAAATAGTCGAGGTAGCGGGCGTTATTCAGGTGGCCCAGCATGTCGCAGTCCTGAAAGTAGACGTGGTGGGTGGATTCGGGCGTTTGGATGAGGCGGGACATGAGCAGCAGAAGTGGCTTGGGGAGCAAAGGTCGGTGGCGATGATGATTTGAAAGAACGTCATGCTCATCTGGCGTCCGCGCAGCCGAAGCATCTCGCGTGTGGTAGTAACTCAATCGTTGAACGATACGAGCGAGATGCTTCGGCTGCGCGGACGCCAGATGAGCATGACGTTCCTTTTTTTGGCCACTCATACTCAATAACTACTCGGCACGCCTAACACTTTGCGGAAAAGTCCTTACCTTTTACCACCCAAAAACCCCGCATCATGTTCACGCTTACCCCCAACCGCTCCGCCGTCCTCCAAGCCCTGGCCGACACCTTCATTCCGGCCCTGGCCGACGGCAGCCCGGCTGGCTCACTGGGGCTGAATCTGGATAAATTGCAGGAGGCCATCCGGGAGCAGCCGGCCGGTGCGCAGGCCGAATTCGGTAAGCTGCTCGACCTGATGGAGAAGCCGCTGCTGGGCCTCACTTGGTTTGGGCCGCTGAAACCCTTCCGCAAGCTGGATGCCGCCCAGCGCGAGGAGCTGCTGCAAAGCTGGTCATCGTCGAATGTGCCGCAGCTGCGGAAGGGCTTCAACGCGCTGCGCAAGCTGTGTACGCTGCTGTACTACGGCGGCAGCATGGCCGACGTGCCCGCCGCATGGGGCCGCCTCGGCTACCCCGGCCCCGCTGAGCGGCCCGTCGACACGCCCAAGCCCATCCACACCCTGCACCCCACCCAGGACACGGTGCTGGAATGCGACGTGCTGGTGATTGGCAGCGGCGCGGGCGGCGGCGTGGTGGCCGGCGAGCTGGCCCAGGCCGGGCACGACGTGCTGGTCATCGAAAAAGGCCCCTACTGCCACGGCTGCGACTTCACCCAGCGCGAAGTAGACATGCTCGGCGCGCTCTACGACGCCAAAGGCACGCTGAGCACCCAGGATGGCAGCATTGGCATCCTGGCCGGCTCCTGCCTGGGCGGCGGCACCACCGTGAACTGGGCCGGAGCCTTCCGCACCCCCGATTACGTGTTGCAGGAATGGGCCAGGGAGCACGACGCGCCCCATTTCACCACTCCCGAATTCAAGGAGAGCATCAGCGCCGTGGCCCGCACCATTGGCGTGAACACCAACTACGCCCGCCACAACGGCCAGAACCAGGCCCTCTGGGACGGCTCGACCGCGCTGGGCCAGGAAGTAAAGCTGATTCCGCGCAACGAAAAGGGCCTGACTGATTCCGATGCGGACTTCCGCGCCCTCGGCTACTCCACGCTGGGCGATGCCCACGGCATCAAGCAGGGCACGCTGAATACGTACCTGCTCACCGCCTTCGAGCACGGAGCCCGCATTCTGGCCGATACCAAAGTTGATAAAGTAACCATTGCCCAGGGCCGTGCCACCGGAGCCGAAGCCGTGCACATCATGCCCGACGGCCGCACCGTGCGCATCACCGTGCGGGCCCGACGCGTGGTGGTGGCCGGCGGGGCCATCCAAACACCCGCGCTGTTGCTGCGCTCCGGCCTGAAGCACCCGCACCTGGGCCAGCACCTGCACCTGCACCCCACGGTGGTGGTGGCCGGCCGCTACCCCCACGCCATGAACTCCTGGCACGGCCCCAGCATGAGCGTGGTAAACGATACCTACACCATGCTGCACGGCACCAATTTCGGCGCGAAGCTCGAAACGCCGCCCACCCATCCCGGCCTGCTGAGCATGGTGCTGCCCTGGCGCTCGGGCCGCCAGCACCACGAAATGCTGCGCGATGCCGACCACCTCGGCTCGTTCATCGTGCTCACCCGCGACCGCGACGGCGGCCGCGTCACCATCGACAAAAACGGCATGCCGCTGATTGACTACACGCTGTCGGACTTTGACCGGGCCAGTATGCTGGAAGGCGTGCGCGCCGCCGCCCAAATTCACGTCGCGGCCGGGGCCACCACCGTGTACCTGCCCCACGGCACCCTGCCCACGCTGCACATCGAAAACGGCGTGCTGCAAAACCCCGCCGTGCTCGACCAGCTGCCCCACCTGAGCTGGAAACCCAACCAGTTTGGCCTCTACAGTGCCCACCAGATGAGCACCTGCCGCATGGGCGGCGACGCGGCCACCCACCCGCTCAAGCTCAACGGCGAAACCGTGGAGGTGCAAAACCTCTTCGTGGCCGATGGCTCGGCCTTCCCGGCCTGTAGCGGGGTCAACCCCATGCTCACCATCATGGCGCTGGCGCACTTCACGGCCCAGGGCCTGAAAAACCCGGTAAAGCAGGCAGCCCACGCGGTACCTTTGGCCCCTACCCAGGGCCAGTATGCGACGCAACTTTAACGAAAACACTCTCCGCCGGATATCCACGACCGTCTTTTTTGGCGGGATGCTGCTGCTGGGCCTGCTGCTCACCAGCGACTACGGCATGTGCTGGGACGAGCCGGCCGAGCGCCGGGCCGGCTACATCAGCCTGCGCTACGTGGCCCAGCGCCTGGCCCCGTCCGTGCTCGAGGCCGGCCACCTGGCCAACCTGCCCGAGCTAGCCACCTTTTCGGATGCCGACCACGGCGTGGCTTTTCAGCTGCCCATGGCTGTGCTGGAAGCCACCTTTTTCCGCCACGACCTGCGCGGGGCCTACTGGCTGCGGCATTTTCTGTGCTTCGCCACGTTTGTGCTGGGGGCCTGGGCGGTGTACCGGCTGGGCCGCGAGCGGTTTGGCAGCTGGCGCTGGGGGCTGGTGGGGGCCGCCATCCTGGTGCTCTCGCCCCGCATTTTTGGCGAGGCCTTTTATAATTACAAGGACCTCGTGTTCATGAACCTGTTTGCGCTGGGGGCCTACACGCTCACGCGGCTGCTGCGCCGGCCCACGGCGGGCCGGGCGCTCACGCACGCCCTGGTCACGGCCCTGGCCGCCGATGTCCGCATCATGGGCCTGCTGCTGCCCGTGCTCACGGTTGGCTTTGGCGGGCTGGAAATGTGGGCCCGGCCGGTGCGGCGGCCAGCCTTCACCCGCGCGCTGGCGCTGTACGCGGGAGCGGTGGTGCCGTTGGTGATATTGTTCTGGCCCTACCTCTGGGAAGCGCCCGTGCAGCGCCTGTGGGCCAACTTCCGCAGCTTCCGGTACTACCGTCAAACCCTTCAACTACTGTATTTTGGCACCATGCAAGGCTGCCAGAATCTGCCCTGGCACTACCTCACCGTGTGGGTGCTGATAACGACGCCGGTGGCTTATTGCGTGCTCTTTTTTGCAGGTGCGGGCAGTGTGCTGCGGGCCTTTTTCCGGCGGCCGTGGGAAGAGCTGCGCCGCGTGGCTACCCGCCGCGACCTGCTCTTCGGAGCCTGGTGCGTGGGGCCGCTGGTGCTCATCATCCTCATTCGCTCGGTGGTGTACGACGGCTGGCGACACGTCTATTTTATCTATCCGGCTTTCGTGCTGCTGGCCGTGCGGGGCCTGTGGGCGGGCGTACGGGCCTGGCGGGCCGCCCCGCCGGCTTCGGCCACGCGGCGGCTGGGTTGGGTGGCGGGCACGGCGCTGGCGCTGGGCGTGGCCCACACGGCCGTGCGCCAGGTAGCCGACCACCCGTACCAGTACACGTATTTCAGCTTTTTGCCCGGCCCCACGGTGGCCCGGCTCTTCGAACGCGACTACTGGGGCGTATCTAGCCTCGATGGGCTGGCCTGGATAATGGCGCACGACCGCAGCGCCATTATCACCGTCAGCGATACCGTCCTGCTGGTGGGGCCCGTGCGCAACAACGCGCAGCTACTGCCCCTGGCCGACCAGGCCCGGCTCCGGTTTGTGTCCCATGCGCAAGCGCGGTACTACATTGGCCTGTACCGGTGGCACCCCGCGCCCTACGATACCACCGTCTACGGCTCGGTCGTGCATGAGATTCGGGTAGGAGGCCTGCCCATTCTCACGGTGTTCCGCCGGCCGGGCCAGGATTTGCGTAAGTAGGTGCATTCAGCCCTACTTCTTTTGCACATGACACCTTCTCTTCTTCGTTCCGCGTCCCTGGCCGGGCTGCTGGCCTTCGGCCTGACCACCGCCAGCTGTTCTATCTTCCGGCATCGTGATAAACCGGCTCCGGTAGTCGAAACCGTGCGCACGGCCGACTCGCCCACGCCGCCCACGGCCGCCCGCGACCTGGCCGACGTGATGGCAACTGACCTCAGCCTCACGCCCGACCAGACAACGCGGGTCCGTACCATCCTCACCAGCACCGTGGAGCAGGCCAACGCCGCAAAGAGTAAATTCCCGGCCCAGTCGCCCCAACTGCTGGCCGAGCAGAAGCGCATCAACATTGCTTCCCAAAAAGAGCTTCAGCAGGTGCTGGGCCCGGCCAAATTCAAGCAGCTGCAAGCCAACCAGCGCAAAATGGCCGCCGAGATGAAGCAGCGGCAGAAGTAGCCGCGGCAGGCGGCGAGTGGCAGCTAGCGGCGAAGTTCGGGTGGCGCGCTTCCGAATACCCTCGCCCGGTGACGCTGATTTTTGCGGTCTACACTATCTGCTTCTTAGTGGGAACCTACACGCACACGGCCGGGCTTGCCCGGCGCGGCTTTCTGGCTTTTCCGGTTCCGCTCGCCATCGGCGTGTTTTGGGATGCCCTGACTCTGCTCGACCCCCCTGGCCGTTGCGCTGCTGTGGTGGCGCCCCAAGGCTGGCATCCGGTTGGCGCTGGCCATTATGGTGGCTGATGTGTGCGTGAACACGGCCACTTACCTGGCCGGCTACTTCGGCCCTCCCGTGCCTAACATGGTGCCGCTGCACTTGCTCGACCAAGCCTTGTTCGGGGTGTTTGTGTTCGTCACGGCGCCGCTGGCCTACCGGCTGTTGCGGGCCGACGCGCGCCAAGCCAGTCAGTAGAGTGGTTTTAGCGTCTTTATACCGAGTTAAAAGTTGAGAGTTAAAAGTTAAAATCCAATCCGTCTGTCTTTTAACTTTTAACTCGGTACACCAACCTGAAAATTGCTGTAGAGCGGTTGTCAGGTTGCTGTACCGTACGCTTGGCTCGCCGCTCTTTTGAAGAAGGGCCGGGGGCGAGGTTGCCCGGCACCACCTTGCACACTACAAACACTTCATCATCAACCCAATCAGCCGCTTTACCTTGGGCGTATACGGCGGATACATTAGCTTGATGCCCGTGAAGCCCACCCGCTGCCGCAGCACCGATTTCTCGTTGCTGAAGGCCAGAAAGCCCGCGTGGCCGTGGGCCTTGCCCACCCCCGAGTTGCCCACGCCCCCAAACGGCAGGCCGGGGTTGGCGACGTGGATAATGGTTTCATTCACGGCCGCCCCGCCCGCCGACACCGTGTCGAGCAGGAAGCGGCGGTTGGCGGCGTTGGTCGTGAACACGTACTGCGCCAGCGGCTTGGGCCGGGCGTTGATGTAGTCGGCGGCCTCCGGCAAGGTGTCGAAAGTGAGGATGGGCAGCAGCGGGCCGAATATTTCCTCCTCCAGAATGGCGGCCCCGGCGGGGATGTCCAGCAGCAGCGTGGGTTCGATGTAGCAGGTGGCGGCGTTGGTGTGGCCGCCGGCCGCGATGGTGGCCCCGCGCTGCCGGGCATCGGCGAGCAGGGCGCTTACCCGCTCGAAATGGTGCGGGTTCACGATACGGGCCAGCGAGTCGGACTGCTCGGCCCCGGCCCCGTCGGGGTTGTAGTAGCGTTGCAGGGCGGCCGTGATTTCCCGCACGAACGCCTCTTTCACGCTGGCTTCCACCAGCACATAGTCGGGGGCGATGCAGGTTTGGCCGGCGTTGAGAAACTTGCCCCAGGCAATTTTCTCGGCCGCGTCGCGCAGGTTGGCCGTGGCATCCACTACGGCCGGGCTTTTGCCGCCCAGCTCCAGGGTGATGCCGCTGAGGTGTTCGGCGGCCGCCCGCATCACTAGCTTGCCAATCTGGGGCGAGCCGGTGAAAAAGATGTGGTCCCAGGGCAAGCGCAGCAGGTCGGTGGCCACGTCCTTTCCGCCTTCCAGCACCAGCACCTCGTCGGGCCGAAACAGCTCTTCGGCCATCCGCCGGAGCAGGGCCGAGGTGGCCGGGGTTTGCTCGGCGGGCTTGATAACCACGGCGTTGCCGGCGGCCAGGGCCGATACCAGCGGGTCCACGGCCAGGTAAAACGGGTAGTTCCAGGGCGCGATTATCAGCACCGCGCCCTTCGGCTCGACCTGCACCCACGAGCGGGAGCCCAGCAGCGGCAGCGGCGTACCCACCGTTCGCCGCCCCATCCACCGCCCCAAGTGGCTAATCGTGTGCTTGATTTCGACCAGCACCGCCCATATTTCGCTGGTGTCGGTTTCGGCCGTCGGCTTCTTAAAATCGACGTACAGGGCTGCCTGAATGGCCGCGCGGTTGGCGCGTATCCAGTTGGCCAGCTTTTGCAGGCGGGCGCGGCGGGCCGCCACGTCTTCGCGGCGCAGAGCGGGCGCGTACTCCCGCAAGGCATCAAACTGCGCCTGAAACAAGTTAGCTACGGGAGCCGAAACTGGAGCGGCAGCAGCAGCATCAGGCACTAAAACAGCAGGTTGCATGGGCAGAAAAATTAGCGAAATTAAAAAACCACCGGACATCTTCCCACTGGCTCGCTGAAAGATACACCGCCGCTGCAACATTCCGGGCCGCTGGCCGTCAGCGGGTAAAGTAGCGGCTGCACGTTAGCCCAACATAACTCTGGTGTTACCTTTGCGCTTTGCTATGCGGGCTGGGCCTGCCTATTCTCGTTGCACTACACCCCGCCCCACGCGCTTAGCAACGGGCTGCGCCGCTGTTATTATCGCTGTTTGTTCGTGAGCTTTTATTACCCCTGCCGCCCTACGCGGCTATTTGTTGCGTTGCTGCTGAGTCAGTTTTTTATATCCGCCAGCTTTGCCCATTCGCTCCCGCCCTCGGGCGGCACAGCCGATTCGCTGGCGCTCAACCCGGTAGCCGCCTGCCCCGATAGCGTGGCCGCCGCTGCCGCAGCACCTGCCGCGCAGCCGCTATCCGCGATTCCCGTCGACACAACGATTCAACACTACACCCGCGACACGAACGGCCGGATTTCAACTTACACCGTGGCCCCGGGCGTGACGTGGCACTACGACAAGCCCCGCCCCTTCCGCTGGGCACTGCACATTCCGCGCGACTTGGGCCAGTTTCCGGCCTATGCGTTCCGCAGGGAAAACACCGAAACGCTGGTAGGGCTGGCCGTGAGCTCGGTGGTGCTGTGGGTGGCCGACCAGGCCATTCTGGATTGGTCGCAGGATTTTGGCCGATTCGTCGGCCTGACGCCCAAGAGCACCCAGAAGTCGTTGGTTTACATTCCGTTCCGCATTGGCTCGACTAACTTGCCGTTCGAGTTCAACGTGCCCGACAACCTCAACAGCACGTTCTACTACCTCGGCGATGGCTGGACGCACCTCACCGTGGCCTCCAGCTTCTGGATTTACGGCGGCATCAAGAAAGACAACCGCGCCCTGCAAACCTCCAGCCAGCTCGGCGAAGCCATATTGAGCACCGGCCTGGTGGTGCAGGGCCTCAAGCGCCTCACCGGCCGCCAGAGCCCCTACGTAGCCACCAAAGACCGCGGCGAGTGGCACCTGTTCCCGTCCTTTACCCGCTACCAGAGCTTCGTACCCAACTACGACGCCTTTCCCACTGGCCACATGGCCACGGCCATGGCCACCGTCACGGTCATCGCCGATAACTACCCCGAATACCACTTCATCCGCCCGCTGGGCTATTCGCTCATAGGGTTGCTGGGCTACTCCATGCTCAACAACGGCGTGCATTGGGCCTCCGATTACCCCATTGGGGTTGCCCTGGGCTACGCCTTCGGCAAGATTGCCGTGCGCAGCGGCCGTACCCGCGTCGAAGCCCCCATCGACCCGGCCAAGCCGCAGGGCACCGGCCTGGCCCCGCCCCGCCGCCCCCAGCCCTGGTACCGCAAGGGCAAATTTGCGCCGTACAACTACGGCCCCTTCACCGGGGCATCCTGGTCGCTGCGCTGGTAAGCTGACTCGCCGGCGGCCAACCGCTACAAAAAAGAACCCCGCTCCTTGATTGGAGCGGGGTTCTTTTTTTGCGGTAATGAAGGCTTAAGTAGTCGTTCAAAAGCAAACGGGTTGTCAGTTGCTCGTTATTAGTTGTCAGTCATATGATTACAATCCTATTAACAACTAATGACTAACAACTTATTTGAACAGGCCTTTTTTCACGGTGCGGTTGCCGTTTTCGTCAATCTTAATCTTCGTGCCGTCGGCCCGCTTGATTTTGACCGAGCCGTCGTCGTCACGTTTCACTTTGGCCCCGTTGACATATTTCGTCTTGTGGTCGCCATCGTTTTGATGCTCCATTTTCTTCACGCCAGAGCCCTGGCCTACGTTACCACCGCGCGGCGCGGCCGTGCTGATGGGCTCTACCCGGGCCGGCACCAGCGAGTACGGTCCATCGCCGTAGTTGGCGCGGTTGGCCGAATAAGTGTTGTAGTAGGTCGGGTTGTTGAGGGCCGTGCGCACTTCCGCATCGGCCTGGTCGTTGGTCTGGCGCATGGCCAGGTAGCGGCCGGTGGTGTCGGTGGCGTAGCGGGTCTGGTACTCACCCATCTGGCGGCCGCGGGTATAGTAGGTCCGCTCAATGCGCGTAACCACCACGGTATCGGTCAGTTTCAGGTCCTCGGCCACCCGGGCGGCCAGGCGGCGGGCTTCGTCGTGCGCGGCCATCGTGTCGGGAATTACCACGGCAGTGTTGGCATCGGTAACGGGCACGGTAGTCGTGGTTTCAACTTTTTTCTCCTGCGAGCAGGCGGCGGTGGCCAGCGAGGCAGCGGCCAGCAGGCCAAGCAATTTCATGTTCATATGTTTGAAATTTGAAATAAATAAAAATGTCCGTTTGGTCATTTTTAGGCCTGTTACGGCGGGCACGGACGGTGGGTTTTGGTATGCGCGGGCCCGCCGGGCTTAGGCGTTCACCACTGAGCCACCGTTGGGGTGCAGCGTCTGGCCCGAAAAATACGAAGCGTCTTCCGACGCCAGAAACACATAAGAAGGGGCCACTTCCGAGGGCTGGCCAGCGCGGCCCATCGGCACATCGTGCCCAAACAGCGGTAGCTTGAGCAGGCCTATCCCTGTGATAAACGGCGTCCAGATAGGCCCCGGGGCCACCGAATTCACCCGAATACCTTTCTTGATAAGCTGCAACGACAAGGCCCGCGTGAACGCCGTGATGGCTCCCTTGGTCGAGGTATAGTCCAACAGCATCTCGTTGCCCTTGAAGCCGTTCACCGAAGCGGTGTTGATAATGGAATCGCCTTCCTTCAGGTACTTCAGCGCCGTGCGCGAAATGCGGAACATGGCGATAATATTAAGGTTGAAGATGCTGTCGAGCTCCTCGTCCTTGATTTCTTCGAGCGATTCGTGCCAGTTCTGCTCGGCGGCGTTGTTCACCAGAATGTTCAGCCCGCCCAACTCGGCCACGGTGCGCTCCACTATTTCCTGGCAGAAGGCGGGCTGTCTGAGGTCGCCGGGCAGTAGCAGGCAGCGGCGGCCGTGGGCCTGCACTATTTCCTGCACCTTTTCGGCGTCCTGCTGCTCGGTGGGAAAGTAGCAAATGGCCACGTCGGCCCCTTCCACGGCAAAATGTACGGCCACGGCGCGGCCAATTCCCGAGTCGCCGCCCGTGATGAGAGCCACTTTGCCTTTGAGTTTTTCGGCCCCTTTGTAGCCTTCGCGAATGAACTCGGGCTCGGGCGTCATCTTGTATTCCAGGCCGGGGTGGCCGGACCCGGCATCCTGCTTTTGGGGCGGAAAAATGGTGGGTTTGTCAGACATAAAATCAGAAGTAACGATGAAAGATTACGCCTTTGCTAACGGACAGATTTCTGGTGGGTTGCTCCTACTGGAAGATGAAGACCGCCAAAACCCCAAACCCAAAGGCCGTAACTTCGCCCCGTGCATAAGGTAAAAGTTAAAAGTAAGGAGTTGAAAATGCTGGCTTCCTTTTAACTCTTCACTTTTAACTTTTAACTCCTTCCCCCCGCCCCGATGCCTCCCGTTTCCTCCACCCGCCTCAATAAATTCATCAGCGAAAGCGGTATGTGCTCGCGCCGCGAGGCCGACCGCTACATCGAGCAGGGCGCGGTGCTACTCAACGGCAAGCCTGCCCAGATAGGCGACCAGGTGGGCCCGCGCGACCGCGTGACCGTAAACGGCCACAAGCTGGAGCCCAAGCAGGCCGAAGATGCCGTGTACCTGGCCTTTAACAAACCGGTGGGCGTCACCAGCACTTCGGAGCCGGGCGTGCGCGGCAACATTGTGGACTACGTGAACCACGCCGCCCGCGTGTTCCCCATCGGGCGACTCGACAAAGACTCCTCGGGCCTGATTTTCCTGACCAGCGACGGCGACATCGTGAACAAGATTCTGCGCGCCGGCAACCAGCACGAAAAGGAGTACGTGGTGACCGTGAACCGCATCCTGACCGACCACATGCTGGACGAAATGGCCAGCGGCATCCCCATGCTAGGCGTGGTGACCAAGCGTTGCGTGGTGCAGAAGGAAACGCCCTACATCTTCCGCATCACGCTGGTGCAGGGGCTCAACCGCCAGGTGCGGCGCATGGTGGAGCATTTCGGCTACGAAGTGACCAAGCTGGAGCGTGTCCGCATCATGAACGTGAGCCTGAAGGGCCTGCCCGTGGGCGACTGGCGCGAGCTAACGCCCGCCGAGCTGGCCGGCATCATGAAAATGGTGGCCAATTCGAGCGGCACCGAAGAAGCCTCAGGTGGCCGGCGCAGTCTAAAAACGTCGAAAGCCCCGGCCGAAACGTCGGCTACGGGCGATGGCCGAACGGCGCGGCCCCGCAAATCGGGCCCGCCCTCCATGCACAATCCCTCGGGCACCGGCTGGTGGGGCCCACGCCCCGAAAAGCCCAAGGCCGGCGGCCCCAAAGCCGGGCCCGGCACCAGGCGCCCGGCCAAACCTGGCCCAGGCGGCGCGGCGCGCCCCAAAAGCAACGGCCCCGGTGGCCCGCCCCGCCCCAAAGGCGGCAGCCTGGGCAGCCGCCCGGCCGGCCGCAGCAAAGGCCCGAGCCGGCCCCGCTAGCGGCCTGCGGAATTATCGCCCCCTGGTTTGCCGTTAGCCCCCGAATGAATCACCTGCTCCTTGTCCTTTGCCTGTGGCTGCCCGGCGGCACCGGCGGCGCGGAAACGCCCGCCCCGCTGCCTCCACTCCGCATTGCCGAGCAGTTTGTGTCCCGCGAGGGCTGGCCGCCGCTAAAAAGCTACCTCTGCTGCGAAGCTGCCGGCCAGGCCAAAAACCAAACCCTTGGCCAGCAGATTCCGCCGCGCGTGGCCCGCACCTGCGAGCTGGTGCGCCAGGACTCGACCACGGCGGTGGTGGCCGTGGAGCTGCGCGACTCGGTGAGCCGGCGCGACTTCTACCTGCACTTCCGTCACGGGGAGGATGGCTGGAAGCTGGGCGCGATTCGCAACCTGGCCATGACGCACCTCGGCCCGCCCATGGTGGCGCTGCTGGCCGCCATGCCGCCGGCCGAAGTAGCCGCCTACGACGTCAAGCACCCCGACGCCGACCACGCCTTCACGCTCGGCAACCTGCGCCTGTGGACCAGCGCCGATGCCGACATCGCCGCCCACTTCCACCGGCATCAGGCCGAGTTTCAGAAAATGGTGCGACTGGTGCAAAAGGGCGGTTATTTCGATGCCGCCATTGCCCCGGGCGAAGCCACTGATGAGCAGGCCGTCAACGCCGACCCCGCCGTACACGCCCTGCTCCGCCGGCTCTACCTGGGCCGGGTCACGCGCCGCGCCACCAGCTGCGGCAGCTGCCTGGCCTTCGTTATCGGGGGCAAAACCGATAGCACGGTGGGCCTGCTCTACCAGCCCCAGCCCGCACAGCTGCCCGCCATGCACCCCGACGGCCTCATGGTGCTGCGGCCCCTGGGCGACGGCTGGTACCTTTACAAAACCGCATAAATACCCCAATGAAGCCCATTGCTACCCCCACCATCGCCGAAAAAGACCAGCTGCACCCGCGCAACCCGCACCGCGCGCCCTACGATTTCCCGCAGCTCAGCAAGGCCAGCCCGGAGCTCGCGGCCTTCGTACGGCCCAATCCGTACGGTGTCCTATCAATTGATTTCGCCAATCCGGCCGCGGTGAAAGCCCTGAACCGGGCGCTGCTGCGGCAGTTCTACGGTGTTCAGAATTGGGACATCCCCAAAGGCTACCTGTGCCCGCCAATTCCCGGCCGGGCCGACTACGTGCATTACCTGGCCGATTTGCTGGCCGAAAGCAACGGCGGCACCCTGCCGGCCGGCGAGGATATCCTGGTGCTCGACGTGGGCGTGGGGGCCAACTGCATCTACCCCATCATCGGCCGGCGCGAGTACGGCTGGCACTTCGTGGGCTCCGATGTGGACGGGGTGGCCGTGCGCGCCGCCCAGCAGATTGAGGCGGCCAACCCGAGCCTGGCCGGGGCCATTGAGTGCCGCTTGCAGCCCGCCCGCACCCGCATTTTCGACGGCCTTATTCAGACCGGCGAAGGGTTCGACCTCACCATGTGCAACCCACCGTTTCATGCCTCAGCGGCCGAGGCGGCGGCCGGCGCTAAGCGCAAAAGCACCGGTCTGGGCACCGGCCAGGGCACCGCGGGCCGTGGCCCGCGGCCAGTCCTGAATTTTGGTGGCCAGAACAACGAATTGTGGTGCGAAGGCGGTGAGGCGGCCTTCATTCGCCGCATGGTGCAGGAAAGCGGCCGACGGCCCGGCTCATGCTACTGGTTCACCACGCTGGTTTCGAAAAAAGACACCCTGCCCGGCGTGTACCGGGCCTTGAAAACGGCCGGTGCCACCGAGGTGCGAACCATCGACATGGCCCAGGGCCAGAAAAAAAGCCGGCTCGTAGCCTGGACTTTTCTCTCGCCCAGGCAGCAGGAAACGTGGCGGCGTACCCGCTGGAACACCGCCCCCGAAGCCGGACATTGATTGCCCTTCTTATATTGCGTATCTTCGTAACAATTCACTCCTCCGGTGGCTTATCTAGCCTGATTACGCCACACGGATACAATGATTTAGCAACACAGCACTATGGGTAGGTCTCAAGAGACATTTGGTAAGAAAGACAACGAGAAAAAGCGCGCTAAGAAGAAAACCGAAAAGGAAGAGCGCAAAGTTGAGCGCCAGGCAAACGCCAAGGCCGGCGCGCCGCTGGAAGAAATGTTCGCCTACGTGGACGAGAACGGCAACATCACCGCCACTCCCCCCGACCCCACCAAGAAGCGCATCATCAAGGACGAGGACATCCGCATCAGCATTGCCAAGCAGGAGGACCGGGAGCCCGAAGACACCTTGCGCACTGGCTCGGTGACGTTCTTCAACACGTCGAAAGGCTACGGCTTCATCCGTGATTCGCAGACGCAGGAAAGCATTTTCGTGCACGCCAACGGCTTGTCCGGGGCTACCATCGGCGAGAATGACAAGGTAACGTTTGAAGTAGAAATGGGCCCCAAAGGCCCCAACGCCGTGCGCGTGAAGCTGGCCAGCGCCACTCCGCCCCCCGCAGCCGCCGCTCCGGCTCCGGCCGAATAAGTTTCGACTTCCCACCCAACACCGCAAAAAGCGGCGGCCGCTCTCCGGAGCAGCCGCCGCTTTTTGCGTGGTAATGGTAATGCCGCTGGTGCCGCTGTAAGGACCCGTTGGCCGAATACCCCGAATTTTCAATTCGGCCCATGCGGCTTATTGGCACGACTAATCCTTACGGCGCTCACGGGCCGAATTGAAAATTCGGGGTACTCGTTCCGGCGGCCGAATTGAAAATTCGGGGTGCTCGGCCTTTTAGCGCCCATGTTTGCTAGGCGTTGCCGTCCATGGCGGCCAGGCTGGCTTCGGCCGCCGGGGCGTCGGCGGTAGTGGTGGCGTCATTCGGCGCTGGAATGTCGGCCCCATTCAGGCGCTTCGAGAGGTAGCCCAGGCCCAGGGCCACGAGGGCGGCACCGCCCACTACCTTCTGGGTGGTGCTGAGCTTGGACATGCGCAGCTTTTTGAGCGACTTGGCAGCCCCACTCAGGAGGGTATTTTTGCCTGCTTTATTCTTTTTGGCTTTGGTCTTTTTCATCTTGGCGAGGATTAGAGGGTTGACAATGCGTGGGGTGCGGGACCGGCGACATCAGCGTCAGGCTTTCGGGGATTTGCGGCGGGGGCGCGCTGCTACTGCTGAAGCGGCGCTGGCCTTGTCGGTATCGGAGGGCGGCGTAACGGCGGGGGCAGCAGCGGCGGGGGTCGCTTCAGAATCGAGGGTGGCGAGATAGGTCAGGCCCGCTGCGGCCAGGGCCAGCCCGCCCACCAGCTTTTGCCCGGTGCTGAGCCTGGAAATTTCGCGGGTCACCTTTCGAAATTTCTTCAACGAGGCGCGCGCGACATCCAGCAGGTCTTCCGTCACCTGTTCTTTCTTCGAGTTCTTCTTTTTGTCTTTGGCCATAAGAATCCGGGATAAAAACGGTTTTCAGCAGGAGCGGCAACGGGAAACCCATCGTTTTGAGAGAACTAACGCACTGCCTGCTATTGCTCGACCGGCGAATGACTGTATTCGCAAGCCGGGCCTCAAAAGTTGCCGTTTTATAGGGTAATCAGCGGCAGATGTACGCTGATTATCAGGAGCAAGACGCTGTTGGCGCAAGCGACGGGCCGGGGCACACACGCGACACCTGCGGAATGGCCTGGCTACTTGCGGCCTCGTGCCTGCTAATGAGGAGCTAACTCAGCAAGCGCTTACCCAAATCATTGAGCATGTACCTGGGCTGGCCGGTTGGCATGATTCCAATTGGCCGCTCCAGCCGCTCCTTGTTCACCTTGCTCCAGCCGCTTTTAAGCTGGCGGGCCATGAAAAGCAGCTGCGTCCGGTCGGCATCGAGCTTGCGGGGCAGCGAATCAATCCAGCCGAAGCACAAGGCCTCTTCCACGGCGTCGGCGTGGGTCACGCTGGGCTGGCCAATAGCCTTTTTGCAATACACCAGCCACAGGCCGGGGGCGCTGGCGTGGTGCTGCTCGGCCAGCCACTGCCGCCACCCGGCGCGGCTGGCGGGCTGGGTTTGGAGGTAGGTGTCGGGACGGGGCCTGGGTAGTATTTGGGCAGAAGTTGCCATTGAGAACAGGTGTTGCAAGATGCCAGTTTTCTACTTGCGGCAGGCTGGCGCGGCCGATGGAGTTTGCGGCCTCAGTTCTCCCGCGCAATGCAAGCGGGCTGCTTGGTGCTGCTCTTGACTGGCTATATTTAGCTTCGCAATCACCGTTCTTGTTATGCGTAGTACACTTGCAACCCTCTTATTACTTTCTGCCCTGTCGGGCACCACTGCCCGTGGCCAAAGCACGCCGCGCAAGGCTGCGCCAGCCAATTCGCCTCCGCCAGCGGCCGCCTCGGCCCCGAAACCAGCTACCAAAGACGAGCTACACCAACTGGTGGCCCGACTTGACGCGGAAATGTTTGCCGCCTTCAACGCCCATGACGTGAATAAGCTCATGGCCTACTTCGCCCCAAACGTGGAGTTTTACCACGACAAAGGCGGCCTGTCTAACTTCACCCAAACCAAGGAAGGCTTTGCCCGCCTGTTTGCCCAAAGCCCCGACATCACCCGCACGCTGGTGCCCGGCACCTTGGAAGTGTACCCCGTGAAAGAATACGGGGCCATGCACATTGCCACCCAGCGCTTCTGCCACGTCGAAAACGGCCGCGACGACTGCGGCAACTCCAAGTTCGTGATGGTGTGGCAGCAGCAGGCCGGCACCTGGAGAATCACGCGCGTCGTGAGCTACGACCATTGATTGGGGCAACCGTTACGGCCACTCGGCAGAGCATAAGGTCCGTGAATTAAGCGAAGGTTTGTGAATCAGCCGAAGGTTTGTAACACTGACCGAGGGTTTATGCCTATGAAGCTGTTGGCGGGTAATCTGGGGTAAGGTTGGCGGACGTCGCGAAGCGGTTGGCAGACATTCGGAAGCCTCTAGTGCGGTTTCTGAAACAGTGTACATGGCGCGGCCGCGTAAACCTCACCCCCGGCCCCTCTCCCAAGGAGAGGGGAGCCTGACAACCTGTACACTGACTCCGAAACCGCTCTAGTAGTGTTTCGGCAGTAGCTGGCGAGCCTTCCGAAGGGCGGGAATGTGCTTCGGAAGCCGCTCACTATCGCCTGCGCAATGGCTCCTATCAGGCCGACGGCCTGCTCGTCGGCAGCGGTTCGATTGAGGCCGCTCACCGCAGTATACTGCAAATGCGCATGAAACGCTCCGGCCAGCGCCAGGCCAACCACGGCCATAACCATCTACTGCTCCAGCGCGTAGCCTATGAGAGCAACAAGTTTGGCCTAGTCACCTAACTGCTAAAAAACAGCCGAGCAAAGGTTTGAATTGCACCCTAAGCGGGAGCCAATAGCCTTTAGCTAATGGCTGTCAGATTTCTTCTTGATAATCAAATCAATGTGGCTAAATTCATGTATAAATGGTTCAGGCCAAACAATCAAGATGAATAATTTAGGAAACGCGAATTTTGAAAACTACGTGGGCCTGCAACAGGGATTCAGCGAGATGGCCTACCAAATAGTGGCCCATGTGCTTAGCCTCGGTTATGCAGTAATGCTGGCCGCACTTTTTTATTTTATACTCACTACCAAGTCAGTAGCACCCAAATACCGGGTATCATCCGCACTTTCGGTGGTAGTAATGGTATCGGCCTTCCTATTGCTATATGCCCAGGCAAACAACTGGACGAGCAGCTTTGTGTTTGATTTAGAACGGGGTAGATACTACTTGAAAGATGGAGTCGACCTGTTTAACAACGGTTACCGCTACCTGAACTGGCTCATCGATGTACCCATGCTGCTTTTTCAGATTTTGTTTGTCGTTTCGCTAACCCGGTCCAGCTTCAGCAGCATCCGCAATCAGTTCTGGTTTTCAGGGGCCGGGATGATTATTACCGGATACATCGGCCAGTTTTATGAAGTTAGTAACCTGGTAGCGTTTGCCGCCTGGGGAGCCATCTCAACCGTGTTTTTTATCCACATTCTTTACCTGATGAGGAAGGTAATTAACGAAGGAAAAGAAGGTATTCCGATTGAAGCGCAGAAAGTCCTGAGTTCCATCTGGATTTTGTTTCTAATATCATGGATGCTATACCCCGGTGCCTACCTGATGCCGCACTTGCTGGGAATCGAAGGCGGACTTTTTAACGAAGCCGGGGTTGTTGGCCGCCAGATTACCTACACGGTAGCAGACATTGTTTCAAAAGTAATTTACGGAATCTTACTGGTAAACGTGGCCGTAATTCTAAGCAAACACGAAGGATATAAATCCGAAGTAGGATAAAATTTCAAGTATGTACTAATCAGCAAAATGAATGCAGTACTCAGTAGCCAAAAAGAGGCTGAAGCTCCCGTAGCTTCAGCCTCTTTCAGTTTCTGCCGCGAGGGCGGGATTACATATGAATGGCCCGGTTCTCCGTGGCGGCCAGACACGCTTCTTTCATGGCCTCGGCGTAGGTGGGGTGCGAGTGGCTCATGCGGGCCACGTCCTCGGCGGAGGCGCGGAACTCCATGGCGGTCACGGCTTCGGCAATGAGGTCGGCGATGCGCGGGCCAATCATGTGGACGCCCAGGATTTCGTCGGTGGTTTTGTCGGCCAGCACTTTTACGAAGCCGTCGGTGTCGCCGCTGGCACGGGCGCGGCCGCTGGCTTTGAAGGGGAAGGAGCCCACTTTGTAGGCCTTGCCCTGCTCCTTGAGCTGCTCTTCGGTGTAGCCCACGCCCGCCACCTCGGGCCAGGTGTACACCACGCCGGGGATGAGCAGGTAGTTGATGTGCGGCTTCTGGCCCACGATGGTTTCGGCCACGAACACGCCTTCTTCCTCGGCCTTGTGGGCCAGCATGGCGCCGCGCACCACGTCGCCGATGGCGTAGATGCCGGGCACGTTGGTTTGCAGGTGGGCATCGACCTTGATGCGGCCGCGCTCTTCCATTTCGATGCCGGCGGCTTCGAGGTTGAGGCCGGCGGTGTAGGGCGAGCGGCCCACGGCCACCAGGCAGTAGTCGCCCTCAAAAGTCACCTCCTCCCCTTTCGGGTTAAGGGCGGTGACGGTTACGGAATCACCCTCGCGGGTAGCCCCGGTCACTTTGTGGCTCATGAAAAACTCGATGCCGATTTTGCCCAGCACGCGCTTCAGCTCCTTGCCCAGGCCGCGGTCCATGGTCGGGATGAGCGAATCCATGAACTCCACCACCGATACTTTGGCCCCGAGGCGGGCGTAGATGGAGGCCATTTCGAGGCCAATCACGCCGCCGCCAATCACGACCATGTGCCGGGGCACTTCGCGGATGTTCAGGGCCTCGGTGCTGGTGATGATGCGCTCTTTGTCCTGGGCGATGAACGGCAGCACCGTAGGCTTGGAGCCGGTGGCGATGATGACGTTTTTGGTTTCAATCGTCTGGGCTTCGCCGCCCTCGGTGGGCGCGATGCTGATGTGCGTTTTATCAACGAACGAGCCGAGGCCTTGCAGCACGTCGATTTTGTTCTTCTTCATCAGGTAGCCGATGCCCTCCACGTTGGCCTTCACCACGCCGGCCTTGCGGTCAATCATGCGGTTCATGTCCACCGTCAGGTTGTCGAGGCCGATGCCGTGCTCGGCGAATACTGAATGGGCGTTGTGGTAGTGCTCGGACGAGTCGAGCAGGGCCTTGCTGGGGATGCAGCCCACGTTGAGGCAGGTGCCGCCCAGGGTGGGGTATTTCTCGATGAGGGCCGTTTTGAGGCCAAGCTGGGCACAGCGGATAGCCGCTACATAGCCGCCCGGGCCGGAGCCGATGACGGTGACGTCGTATTGATTCATGAGCAAAGGAATTCTATGATTTTACGCCCCGCAAAGGTACGGCACGACCGACGCGGGCAAGGCGGTTTTGGCGAGTGGGGCGAATAAAAGAACGTCATGCTGAGCGCAGCCGAAGCATGACGTTCTTTTGGCTGTTGCTAATCAACCAGCACGCCGATGTAGTAGTTGAACGTGTCCACTTCCAGGTTCTCCTTCGTCGCACCGGCCATTTCTTTGATGGGCGCAAACTTGGTTGTCAGAGTCACAAACTGATATTCGCCTCCTCTCAGCCTCATTCGGACAGGCATGTCGAACTTATCAATATTGGCCACCCAACGGGCCAGGGTTTTGCCATCTTCGAAGCGGATTTCGAGGATGGGCAGGCTGCGGTGGCGCAGGTACTGGTCGAATATTTTGGTGAAGTCCCGGCCGCTTTCACGGTTGAAGTAGTCGATGACCTGCTGGCCGGTCACGGTTTGGTGGTAGAAGGTGCCGGAGAGGCCGCGCAGCAGCTGCCGCCACTTCGCGTCGTCGTTGAGGATGGTGCGGAGCATATTCAGCAGGTTGCTGCCCTTGTCGTACATGTCGCCCGAGCCTTCCTTGTTCACGCCGTAGGGGCCGATTATCGGGCCGTCGTTTTGAATGTTGCGGCGCTGACCGTGCAGGTATTCCTGGCCGGCGGGCTTGCCGAACTGGTTTTCCACAAACAGGGCTTCGGAGTAGGTAGTGAAGGCCTCGTGCACCCACATATCAGCAATGTCCTTGCTCGTGATGCTGTTGCCGAACCACTCGTGGCCGCTTTCGTGGATGATGATAAAGTCCCATTTCAGGCCCCAGCCAGTGTTGCTGCGGTCTTTGCCGAGATAGCCGTTCTCGTACTTGTTGCCGTAGGCCACGGCGCTCTGGTGCTCCATGCCCAGGTGCGGGGCATCCACCAGCTTGTAGCCATCCTGGTAAAATGGGTAAGGGCCGAACCAGTGCTCCATGCTTTTGAGCATGGGCTTCACATTGGCGGCGAATTGAATTTTGGCTTTAATGAGATTTTCGGGCAGCACCCAGTAATCGAGCGTGAGTGGGCCTTTTTCACCGGCGTAGCTGTCCGAAAAATGCTGAAAATTGCCCACGTTCAGGGCCACGTCGTAGTTGTTGATGGGGTTCGTCACAGCCCAGTCGAAGCGGGTGTAGCCGCCTTTCAGCCTGGTGGTACGGCGCAGGCGGCCGTTGGAAATGTCCTTCAGGCCGGTGGGCACGCTCACGCTGATAAGCATACTGTCCACCTCATCGGCCTGCTGGTCTTTGGTGGGCCACCAGATGCTGGCCCCCGTGCCCTGGCAGGCCGTGGCCACCCAGGGCTTGCCGGCGGCATCCTGGGTGAAGACCATCCCGCCATCCCAGGGGGCTTTTTTGGCCACGATGGGGTTGCCGGAATAATACACCGTGAACTCATCGCGGCGGCCCTGGGCAATGGCCTTTGGGAAGGTAACG
The DNA here is from genome assembly GCF_039539545.1 of Hymenobacter antarcticus. Lineage (NCBI taxonomy): Bacteria > Pseudomonadati > Bacteroidota > Cytophagia > Cytophagales > Hymenobacteraceae > Hymenobacter > Hymenobacter antarcticus. The sequence goes on from NZ_BAABDI010000012.1 coordinate 41,149, forward strand.
AACACGGCGTTGGCCTCGCGGACAAACGGCACATCCTTGCCTTTATACTGCACCTTATCGACTTGCAGGTTGGCGAAGAGGTCGAATTGCAGGCGGTTGAAATCCCGCGTGGCGGTGAAGCGGAAGATGTTCGAGCCGCTGATGAAGCGCTTGGCCGGGTCCAGCCGCACGTCGAGGTGATAGTAGTTGAGGTCGTAACAGGTGCGCAGCGGGGTCTGCCCGCCGCGCAACGAATCGGCGCGGGTGTACACCGCCGGTGGCGGCACGAGCAGCTGCGCGGCGGCCGGCCCCGACGGCCCCAATAGCAACAGCAGCGCAAGCAGAACGTGGTTTCTCATGGTGCAAAGCAACGAGCGGCGCGGCATCTACTCACGGCCGGGCCGGCAAATAAGACGCGAGCCCGACTGCCCAGGCCGCTGCCGGGCGTAATTTTGCTGTGTTTCTTATTGATTATATGTCTGATTCTGGTTCGGCCGCGCCTTCGCGGGCCGCGTTATTCACCGCTTTTGCGCTGGTTTATCTTATCTGGGGCTCCACCTACCTCGTCATGAAATTTGCCGTGGCGAGCATGCCGCCGCTGCTCATGGCCGGCACCCGCTACGCCCTGGCGGGCGCGCTGCTCTACGGGTTCATGCGCCTGCGCGGCGAGCCCCGGCCCACCCTCCGGGGCTGGGGCCACGCGGCCATTATCGGAGTGTGCCTGCTGGGGTTTGGCAACGGCGGCACCACGTTTGGGGTGCTGTACCTGCCCAGCGGAACCACGGCGCTGCTGGTGGCCACGGTGCCCATGTTTCTGGCGGTGCTGGGGTGGCTGAGCGGCATTTCGCCCCGGCCCACCAAGTGGGTGGCGCTGGGGCTGGGCGCGGGCATGGCGGGCATGTACCTGCTGGCCGCGCACCCTACGCCCACGCCGGTGAAGGAGCCCGGCCACGCCAGCCTGGGCATGGCCCTCGTGCTGATGGCCTCGCTGGTCTGGTCCATTGGCTCACTCTACGCCAAGAAGCACCAGCCGGCCCCGTCGCCTTTCATCTCGGGCGGTATGCAAATGCTGTGCGGCGGTCTGGCCATGCTCGTGCTGGGCCTGGGGCGCGGCGAAACCTCGGGGTTCGAGTTCGCGCAGGTCACCACCAAGTCCTGGATTGCTTACGTTTACCTGGTCTCGTTCGGCTCCATCGTGGCTTTCTCGGCCTACATCTGGCTGCTGCGCGCGGTAGAGCCGGCGCTGGCCGGCACGTATGCTTTCGTAAATCCGGTGGTGGCCGTGCTCCTCGGCTGGGCCTTCGCTGGCGAGAGCCTGAACCCCCAAATGCTGAGCGGCGCGGCCCTGATTGTGGTGGCCGTGGTGCTGGTGGTGCTGGGTGGGCGCACAAAGAAGCCGCTCGTTCCGGTAGAAGTAGCGAATACGCCAGCGCGGATTACCAGGTAGCTCACCAGTCGCCTTGCTTGCCCACGTCAGCCGGTTATTACAGCGGCCGCCACTCGCCGTGCGCCGGTTGCACCCCGCGCAGCAGGGCCGTTCCACCCGCTACTACCAGGGCATCCTCACCCACTCCTACCAGCGCAACCGGCGTATCGGTCTGCTTGCTGATGCCGGTGCGCAGGGCGTAGCTCACGAAGGTGGAAGCCACGGCGGCCAGCCCGCCCACTATTCCGCCGCTCAGGGCGCTGCCGTGGCGCGACTTATACCACGCCGCTCCCACCAGCGCGCCGGATAGCAGCCGCCCTAGCAGCGCGGGCGGGGCAATACGGTCAGGCGTAGTAGGCAATTTATCGGCCACCATCTCGCCGGCGGCTATTACTTTCAGCGCCGTGGCCGTGAGCGGCTTTTGCATAAACCGCAGCATCGACCCATCGAGGCCCGCGTGCGGCTGCCGCGACAGATAATGGCTCAGAAAAGCCGGGGCACTCATGCTGCGCATGCCGGCCAGGGTGGCAAAGCCCATCACGGGCCAGAACTTGGCGGGGCGGTTTTTCTTCTTCGAATTTTTCATGGCGCGTTGGAAAGGACTGTTCTTAAACGCCAGGCAAAACTTTTGGGCTGACACAACCACAAAAAAAGCGGCCGACAATAGTTGCCGGCCGCCTTCTCAACTATTCCACGGAGCTTATACGCCCAACAGCAAACGCGTGGGGTCTTCGAGCAATTCTTTCACGCGCACCAGGAACGAAACCGACTCGCGGCCGTCGATGATACGGTGGTCATAGCTCAAAGCCAGGTACATCATGGGGCGAATCACGACCTGGCCATTCTCGGCGATGGGCCGCTGAATGATGTTGTGCATGCCCAGAATGGCCGATTGCGGCGCGTTGATAATCGGGGTGCTGAGCATGGAGCCGAACACGCCGCCGTTGGTGATGGTGAACGTGCCGCCGGTCATCTGCTCGATGGTGAGCTTGTTGTCGCGGGCCAGCGTGGCCAGGCGCACCACTTCCTTCTCAATACCGTCGAACGACAGCTGCTCAGCGTTGCGAATCACGGGCACTACCAGGCCTTTCGGAGCCGATACGGCAATGCTGATATCGCAGAAGCTGTTGAACACGATGTCGGTGCCGTCAATCTGCGCGTTCACCGAAGGCCATTCCTGCAGGGCCACGCACACGGCCTTGGTGAAGAAGGACATGAAGCCCAGGTTCACGCCATTCTTCGCCTTGAACTGGTCCTTAAACTTGGTGCGCATGTCCATGATGGGCTGCATGTTCACCTCGTTGAAGGTGGTGAGCATCGCAGTCTCATTCTTCACCGACACCAGGCGGCGGGCCACCGTTTTGCGCAGGTTACTCATGCGCTCGCGGCGCACTTCGCGGCTGCCGGTTGGTGCCTGGTTACTGGTGCCTGGTGCCTGGGCTGCTACAGCTGGGGCAGGTGCAGGTGCGGCAGCGGCCGGAGCCGGCGCGGCGGGCTTGGCCTGCGCGTTCTGGGCGTCTTCTTTGGTGATGCGGCCGTCGCGGCCCGTACCGGCTACGTCGGTAGCGGCAATGCCTTTCTCGCCGAGAATCTTACCGGCGGCCGGCGAGGGCACGCCCGTGGCATAAGTGGCCGCGCCGCTGCCGGCCGGAGCCGTAGCCAATGCCGCAACCGGCGCAGCCGCCGGGGTCGCGGCGGCCGGAGCCGGAGCAGTTGCGGCAGCACCGCTGCCACCTTCAATGCGCGCAATCACCGCCCCGATGCCGATGGTTTCGCCTTCCTTCACGGCGTGGCGCAACGTGCCGGCCGCTTCGGCGGGTAGCTCAAACGTGGCTTTGTCCGATTCCAGCTCGGCAATCACCTCGTCGCGGCTCACTTGCGCGCCGTCCTCTTTCAGCCACTTGGCCACCGTCACTTCCGTGATGGATTCTCCCACGTTGGGGATTTTCATTTCGATGGAACCGCCACCAGCAGCCGGGGCCGCTGGGGCCGCAGCCGGAGCCGCGCCACCTGCGGGCGTACCGCCATAACCGGCCTGGTCGCTGGCCTGGGGGTTGTCCTCGCCTTTGGCAATGGGGTCGGCGGCCGGGGCACTGGCCGGGGCCGAAGCAGCAGGTGCAGCATCCGGCGCAGCGCTGCCGCTGGCAGCCCCATCCAACTCAGCAATCACGGTACCGATACCGATGGTTTCGCCCTCGGCCACGCGAATTTTCAGCACGCCGTCGGCTTCGGCGGGCAGCTCAAACGTGGCCTTATCCGACTCCAGCTCGGCGATTATTTCGTCGCGCTTCACGGCCTCGCCGTCCTGTTTGAGCCACTTGGCAATGGTGACTTCAGTGATGGATTCGCCAACGGCGGGAATTTTGATTTCCAGACCCATAAGTGGGGAGTTGAATAGTTTCGGTGAATAAGTGCTAGTTCAGAGCAGCCTCTACGACAGGCCGCAATTTGTCGCGAAAATGGCGCGCCGCAGCCAACAGTTCGAGAACGGGCGGCTCATCATTCTCGCCGGGATAACGAATAGCTACCCCGAAAGGCGTCAGCAAATCCGCCATGCTCGTTTCCGAGGCTGTAAAAAGCTCCACTGGATGCAACACGAGCAACAGACGGCGCAAATCATGTGTACGGGGCGGGTCCTCGCCTGTTATTGCCAGGCGCGCCTTCAAATATTTTTCGGCCGCCTGCTGGCAATGAAATGCCACAGCATCGTAATCCTCGGGAGCATCGGCAAGCCGCTCCGCAGCCCGGAGGTCTCCATCGGCTTTTCGAAGCCATTGCCGCAGCAAGTCCTTCTCCAGAGCGTTAAGCGGCTGCATACAGTTCGCGCCCGTCGCGCAACGCTTTGTGTTCAACAATAAACCGAATTTGCCGTGCCCGCTGCTCCTCCGCGGAGTTGAGCACCAGAATATCCATCGCAGGCGCGTCGGGAATACTATGGGCCAATTCGCTGATTTCCACAATGCGGTCAATTTTGCGTCGCTCATCATTACCCTTCACCACCAGCAAGTCCAAATCGGAATCCTCCGAAGGCGTGCCATAGGCGTACGAGCCGAACAGAATAATCCGGTCGGGCTGGTAGCCAGCTACGATGCGCTGCACGATGGCTTGAATCTGGGCTTCGGTTATCATTTATAGAACACGCTTTAGCTTGTTCGGCGGCTGGTGGGAAAAGCGCAAGCTAAAGCGTGCGCTACAATTAGTCCTGCTTCTTGGCCACTTCGACGGTGGCCTTGATGTTGTCATCGGCCACGGCTTCCCTGGGCTTATCGAAGGCGCGGGCCACCAGGTCCTTTTGCTCTTTGATGTGGATTTTGTTGTAGCCCGTGGCCGGCGAAGCCGAGGGCTTACGCGAAATCACGTCTTCCAGCTCGCGGCGCATGTAGCGGAGCATGAAGCTCCAACAGCCCATATTCTCGGGCTCTTCCTGCACCCAGTACACCTTGGCTTTGGGGTACCTGGCCAGCTCGGCATCGAGCTGCTTCTTGGGGAAGGGATGCAGCTGCTCCATGCGCACGATGGCCACGTCCTTGCGCTCGGAAGTGCGCTGCTCATCGAGCAGGTCGAAATACACTTTGCCCGAGCACAGCAGCACACGCTTCACCTTTTTGGCTTCGGCAAAGTCATCGCCAATCACCTCGCGGAAACGGCCGCTGGTGAAGTCCTCAATCGGCGACACGCACAGCGGGTGGCGCAGCATGCTCTTGGGCGACATCACCACCAGCGGCTTGCGGAAGCTCCACGTCAGCTGCCGGCGCAGGGCGTGGAAGAAGTTGGCCGGGGTAGTCAGGTTGGCCACCACGATGTTATTCTCGGCGGCGAGCTGCAGGAACCGCTCGGGGCGGGCGTTGGAGTGCTCGGGGCCCTGGCCTTCGTAGCCGTGGGGCAGCAGCATCACGAGGCCGTTCATGCGCTGCCACTTGCTCTCAGAGCTCACCACAAACTGGTCAATCATGGTCTGGGCCCCGTTGGCGAAGTCGCCAAACTGCGCCTCCCACACCACCAGGGCCGTGGGATTGGCCATGCCGTAGCCGAATTCAAAGCCCAGCACCGCGTACTCACTCAGCAGCGAGTTGAAAATGCTCAGCTTCTCGTTTTCGCCTTCGATGTTGTTCAGCGAATTATAAGGAGCCGAGGTTTCGGCATCGTGCAGCACCGCATGGCGGTGCGAAAAGGTGCCGCGCTGCACGTCCTGACCGCTCACGCGCACAATGTGGTTTTCGGTCAGCAGCGAGCCGTAGGCCAGCAGCTCACCCGCCGCCCAGTTCAGGGTGCGGGTTTCGAAGAACATCTTGCGGCGCTCCTTCAGCAGGTTATCAATCTGCTTGATGGGCTTAAAGCCGTCGGGAATCGTGGTCAGCGCCTTGGCCACTTTCTCCACGATTTCGGCCGAAATGCCGGTCTCGGGCGACTGCTCAAAGTCCTCCGGCGTGCTGCGGCGCAGGCTGCGCCACTCGTTTTCCAAGGCCTGATACTTATAAGGAAGCGGCTTCTGCTTCACCAAATCGAGGCGGGCCTGCAGGGTGTCGCGGAAGTCCTTGTCCATCTGGGCGGCCAGCTCGGCGTCCACGTCGCCGCGGGCTACCAGCATGGCGTTGTACACCTCGCGCGGGTTCTGGTGCTTCGAGATGAGGTTGTAGAGGGTGGGCTGGGTGAATTTGGGCTCGTCCGACTCGTTGTGGCCGTGGCGGCGGTAGCACACCATGTCAATGAAGATATCGGCGTGGAACTGCTGGCGGTACTCGGTGGCCAGCTGCACGGCAAACACCACGGCTTCGGGGTCGTCACCGTTGACGTGGACCACCGGCGCATCGATAATTTTGGCGAGGTCGGTCGAGTAAATCGACGAGCGGGCATCCTCAAAATCGGTCGTAAAGCCAACCTGGTTGTTAATCACAAAGTGCACCGTGCCGCCCGTCTTGTAGCCTTCCAGCAACGACATCTGGGTCAGCTCGTAGCCGATGCCCTGGCCGGCCAAAGCGGCATCACCATGAATGAGGATGGGCAGAATCTGGTGGTAGTCGTTGCCGTACTGGTGCTCGATTTTGGCCCGCACAAAGCCCTGCACCACGGGGTTCACCGCCTCCAGGTGCGAGGGGTTGGGGGCCAGTTTCAGGTTGACTTTCAGGCCGGTGCTGGTTTCCACTTCCGAGCTGTAGCCCATGTGGTACTTCACGTCGCCGTCGCCCATGGTGAGGTCGGGCACGGCGGTGCCTTCAAACTCCGAGAAAATCTGCTCGTAGGTTTTGCCCATGACGTTGGCCAGCACGTTGAGACGGCCGCGGTGGGCCATGCCAATCACCACTTCTTTTACACCCAGCTCCGCCCCCTTGCCGATGATGGCATCGAGTGCCGGAATGGTGGTTTCGCCGCCTTCCAGCGAAAACCGTTTCTGCCCCAAAAATTTGGTATGCAGGAAGTTCTCGAATACGACGGCCTCGTTCAGCTTCTTCAGAATGCGCTTTTTGTACTCCACGCCGGGGTTGAAGGCCAGCGAGTCGCGCTCCACTTTCTCGCGGAACCAGTCCAGCACCTGCGGGTCGCGGATATACATATACTCGAAGCCGATGGGCCCGGTGTAGATTTTCTCCAGCGCCGCCACGATGTCGCGTAGCTTGGCCTGGGTGCCCAGACCCAGCACCTCACCGTTGCGGAACGGGGTGTCGAGGTCGGCTTCGCTCAGGCCGAAATCAGTCAGGTCGAGGCGGGGCTTGCGGTCTTTGCGCTCGCGTACCGGGTTGGTTTTGGCGCGCAGGTGGCCGCGGCTGCGGTAGGCGTGGATAAGGTTGCGTACGGCCGTTTCCTTATCGGCGGCCACTTCGCCGCTGGCCAGGCCCGGGGCGTTGTTGGTCGAGGCCGGGGTATTGAGTACACCGTAGGTATCGGGCTGGGGCACGGGGCCGGGGGCCGGTTCCGCTTTGGTGGCCCCGGCGGCGCTGCCGTTGGCAGCGGGCGCGCCATTGGCGGCCGCACCGGGCACTACGGGCGCACCTTCCGGAAACTGCTGGGAGAAGTCGAATCCTTCAAAAAACTTACGCCAGCCAAAATCAACTGACTCCGGGTTTTGCTGATAAGCCTGGTACAGGGTTTCGATGGCCGCCGCTTCGGCGTTGGCGATATAGGAGTAAGAATCCATTGGGAATGCAGCTTAGGTAAGGCCGCGTAAAAGTAAGATGCTTAAAACACAGGCAAAAACCTACATTCGGGTACGCAAATCTGTTTGGTTGTCAGTTAAATGAGGCAATAAACCTAATCCGCAGTAATCACTTGGATGGTCAATTTATCAAAAATCGAAAGGACACCCTGCTTTTCTCCTACGCAAGTTCAGCAATCACGGCCCGCTCATTAAGGAAAGGTTGCCAGTTCAAGTTGAGTGTTACTGTCTAATGCGGCAGATAGTATTGATATAACATTTTTTCTATATCATGGCCTGAAAGGCTGTAAGGATGTATCCGAATTGGATATTTACTTTTCAGCAAACTTATCTATGAATCAAATCGTTAATACTTTTCTGCCCGTTTTACAAGCTCGGGCAGGGCCTATACCGCCGGGCAAATTGGCGGGCGTACGAATGCCATTTTGATGAATAATGCAAACTTATTAGCCGACCTATTATTAGCTGCTGCGGCCCTGACTACGCCGCTTTTTTATAGCACGCCTGCCACTGAAGCCCGAGGCCTGACAAAGTTCTTAGCTCCTAACCGAGAGGTACTACGGCACACCACCGCAACATCACGGCACACCACCACAGCCCGGAAAACGGTGGCGCATGCCCTTACCTACACCGTGACGGCCACCGCTTACCAAGCCGTGCCGGGCCAAACGGACGATGAGCCGTTTATCACGGCTGACAATTCTAAAATCAAGCCGCACTACGGGAGCAAGAAGCGCTGGATGGCCCTGTCGCGCGACCTGCTGAAGCCCTGGGGCGGCCCCTTCAAATTCGGTGATAAGGTGCGCGTACGCGGCCTTTCATCCAAACTCGACGGCGTGTACACCATCCACGATACCATGAACCGTCGCCATCGCCACTGCATGGACATTCTGACCCACCCCACCGAGAAATACGATATTTTCCAGAAGGGCGTGAAGATTCAGTCCCTGACCGTGCTGTAGAAACAACTTATGCTATGCTATCAGGCAAAGAAGCCGCGCCCTTGTCAGGCGCGGCTTCTTTGTGTTTGGGCCGGTACGGGAAGGACTATTTGGGTAGCGTAATTTTGAAAATGCGGAACGGCTGGCGCGGCTGGCCTACGCCCTTGTTCCAGCTAGCCGTTTTGTGAATGGCGGAGTTGGCCACGTACAAGTTGCCATCGGCCGCGAAGCTGTAGGTGTCGGGCCACTGCAGGCGCGCATCCCTGGCCACGGTTTCGATTTTGCCGGCGGGGGTGCGGCGCAGCAGGGCGCTTTGCTCGAAGGAGGTGATGTAAACGTTGTTGTTGGCGTCGATTTCCAGGCCGTCGGAGGCGGGTATTTTACCCACGGTTTCGACCTGCTGGCCCAGCTGCGCCTCGGTGAGGGCGGCATCGCGCAGGGCGGCGGTTTTGATGCGGTAGAGCGTGTGCCCGGTGAGCGGGCAGTAGTAGAGGTAGGTGTTGTCAGTGCTCAGGGCAATACCGTCGGCATTGAATTGCGCGGGCTGGCCTTTGGGGTCAAGCATGGGGTGGCCTTCCGCTTTTATCACCAGTCCTTTCTCGGCTTTGGTGGATGCGTGGCTGGCGAGCAGGCGGCGCGACTTGAGGGTTTTCAAATCGACCACGACCAAGGCCCCCATGCCCGATTCGGTGAGGTAGGCGTAGTTGTGCTGTAAGTCAATCCGCACGTCGTTGAGGTAAGATTTGCGCGGGGCCACGCTTTCCGGAAACGGAATGGTGAGCAGCACCTGACCCGTCTTGGGGTCGGTTTTGACGAGCTTGGGGCCGCCGGGCACGATGGATTTTAGGCCGGGCGAAGCGGGGTCGAGCACCCACAGCATCCCCGCTTTATCGGCAAACACGGCCTGGGGGCAAATCCAGTGCTTGAGGGGCTCGTTTTTCACAGAGTCGTTCCACAGGCACCAGCTGGCGTTGGGGTAGGGCGTGAGGGTGCTTTTGGGGCCCACTTTAGCAATGGGAAACACCGGATTGTAGTCCCAGCGCGGGAAGCAGGCGAACATCTCGCCGCCGGGAGCCACGGCCACGGCCACCAGCTGGGGGTCGGTGAATTCGGCTACCACTTGCAGCGGGGAGTTGCCTGCGGCCGCAGCGGTTGCGGTAGCCGTGGAGTCGGCTGGGGCAGCAGCCATCGGATTATCAGTTTTGGCAGTTGGCCCCGAGCAGCTGCCCAGCACCAGACCTGTAGCCACCAGCGCAAGCGGCCAGCGGAACGAAAAAAGGTGTGAAAACGACATCGTGAAAGAAAGTGAAAGGTGGAGTAGCTGGAAAAAAGAAACCCCAGCCGCAGTGGCTGGGGTTTTGCATACGGCGGCGGCCGGGGCATGTTGGGCCCTAAAAGCGTAAGCTCGACGCTGGCAAACGGGCTCGGCTACTGCCCGGCGGCGGAATCCTGAACGGCAGCGGGCGCGGGTGTTGCAATCGAGTCGGACACGGCCCGCGCGGGCCGGGGCTGCGTGGGCGGGGCCGGGTTGGTGGGCGCCACGCGCACGGTTTCGGGCACGGCGGCACTTTGGGGCAGCGGCTCAGCCTGCGGGCCGGTTTCAATAACCGTAGCCGCCGAGTCGGCGGCCGTCATGCTCGTGCTGGACACCCGCTCCGAAGGCGGCTGGTTGAACGAGAGGTACGCCACCACAGCCAGAAAAACCAGCACCCCGCCAATGGACAATATGAGTGCCAGCGGATTGCGGGCCGGCGCCTCCACCATATCAGCCGGAAACTCGTCGCTGGTCTGCCAGGCGGGCGCGGGCACCGGTTCGGTGGGCAGCGGCTCGGCACTGTAAGCAGGTGCGACCGTTTCGTAGGGCACGGCCGACGCGGGCAGCTCCTCCAGCGTTACCGGTATTGGCTCCGAGTAAGCCGGAGCGACGAAAGAAGCCTGGGGCGCTACCGGCACCTCGGGGGCTGCTGGTGCCGGGGTAGCGGGGGTGTTGGCGGGCGCTTCAAACACCAGCCGCTGCTTCAGGGCCTCGAACTCGGCGGGCGTGAGGGCCCCGGCGTCCAGCATTTCCTTCAGCTGGCGCAGCGTATCAAGAGGAGAAGGAGGGTTTTGCATGAGGCAGCATACGGCCCGGGGCGGGGCTAGTTTTTGCGGTCGAGGGCGGAGAGCCGGTCGCGGCGGCGCTGCAGGCGCAGGCGGCTTTCGTCGAGCACCCTGGTGTTCTTGATTTGGGCGGCCGAATCGGTGCGCGACTGCATCCGGTTTTCGGCGTTCTTCTTCTTCAGCTCTTCGATGCGGGCCAGGTTGGCTTCGGTGTTGGTGCGCAGGCTGGCCTGCTCCTTTTCGAGCCGGTCCTTTTCCTTTTCGGTGGCTTTGAGCTTCTTCTCGGCTTCGGCAATCATGTCGCGGTAGGCCTTGAGGCGGGAGGCCCCGGCGAAGTTCTGGGCCATGGCGCGCAGGGCGTCGTACTCGGTTTTGGTGCTGCTGGGGTCGAAGAACGTGTTGTCGTCGAACCCACCAAAAAAGGATACTTCCGCGGTTGAGTCCGTGGGGGCGATGACGGTGGAGTAGAGGTCTACGAGCTTGCCGGAAATGGTGCTGGCGGGCGTTTGGCGAGCCACCAGCACGTCGCTTTTGCCAAAGCCCAGCACGCCGCCGGTCTTGAACTTGACGTTGTAGCTGCTCTTCATCCAGTCCTGGAAGTACTCGCGCACGTCGGTGGCCTTGCCGTCGACCTGCACCTTGAGGGCGGCGCGGGGCTTCTTATTGTAGTTCACCTCGCCGGGGCGCACGTCGTAGAGCTGGGCGGCGGCCGGGGCGGCCGTAACTAGGCTGGCAAGTAGTAGCAGGAAGTAGATTCTAATCATTGGATAAGACGGAACAACAGTTTTTACCGCAGCTCATGGCGGTCGAAGGCAGCCTGCAAATCGGCGCGCATGGCCTGGAAGCGGGCAATGGCGGCGGCCAGGAATTCCTCGTCCAGCAGCTCGCGCACTTCGGCATCGGTGCCGGTGAGCAGGTCCAGCTCGGCCACTTTGTAGGTCTGCTCCAGGTTGCCCTGCTCCAGTTTCAGCAGAAACTTGCCGTTCCAGGCCAGGAGCGTGATTTTAACGGCGGGATGGGGAATGTCGGCGACGTGGCGCATAACGAAGTTTTGAGTAGCCAGAACCGCCACGAAGATAGGTAGCCCCGCCTGACTCCTCCCCTGCCACGGCCGTAAAAATACGGTGGCCCGGCGCTACGGGCCGTTTTTGTTCCGATTTTTTTATCCTCACGTACTGCCATGCCTTAGAGAAATAAATCGAGGTACCCCGACAAGCAAAAGCGCCCGGCCAAGCACATCGAAAAAGGCGATGAGAAAAGCGGCGTTTCGAAGGAAGAAGCCGAGGCCCGCGCCTGGGCCACGGTGAATAAAAATGACGGCGGCGGGAAACTCCCCGGCGGCTCCGGCCGTAAAAAGCCGGGTAAGTAACTTTCCTAATTCTTGCGGCGCTTCGGGGTCGCAAGTGGCTGTCACCCACAAACAAGACGCCTTCCCAATACTATTGGGGAGGCGTCTTGTTTGTGGGTGCTTTTCGTGGAAGACGGGACTGCGGGATTGAGCCGTAATTTTCGGCCATGAACAAGCTCCTATCCGCGGCGCTGGCGCTATTGCCGCTGGCGGCCGCCGCCCAAACTCCCACCCAAGTTCTCACCCCCGAAAAGCTCTGGCAGCTGGGCCGGCTGGGCGAAATGCAGGTTTCGCCCGACGCCAAAACGGTGGCCTACACCGTAACCAAGTACAACCTGGCCGAAAACAAGGGCAACGCCGACATCTACACCGTGCCCGTGGCCGGCGGGGCCCCCAAGCGTCTCACCGACACGCCCGGCTCGGAAAACACCCTGAACTGGCGGCCCGATGGCAAGCTGACCTTCATTTCGGGCGAAAGCGGCACCGACCAACTCTACGTGATGAATGCCGATGGCTCGGGCAAAGCCAAGCTCAGCGACTTTCCCGACCAAGGCCTGAGTAATCTGAAATATGCCCCGAAGGCCAATTTCATCCTCTATACACAGGATGTGAAATCGAGCCCGACCACGCTGGACCTGTTCCCGGACCTGCCCAAGGCCGATGCCAAAATCATCGACGACCTGAACTACCGCCACTGGAACGTGTGGGACGACCACCTCGCCAGCCACGTTTTCTTCCAGCCCATCGGCAGCGATGGCAAGCCCGAAGGCTCCGGCAAGGACGTGATGACCGGTGAGAAATTCGACTCGCCCCTGCTGCCCGACGGCGGCTCCGAGCAGCTGGCTTTCTCGCCCGATGGCTATAAAATTGCCTACACCAGCCGCAAGCTCACGGGCAAGGCCGAGGCCGAAAGCACCAACTCAGACATTTACCTCTTCGACATTCGCGACCAGAAAACCGTGAACCTGAGCGAAGGCCTGGGCGGCTACGACACCGAGCCCGCCTTCTCACCCGACGGCCGCCAGGTGGCCTGGCTGAGCATGGCCACGCCCGGCTTCGAATCGGACCGCAACGGCATCGTGGTGTATGATTTTGCCAGCAAAAAGCGCGTCGACATCACCAAAGGCTCGGAGCTGAGCGCGGCCAACGTGCGCTGGAGCGCCGATGGCAAAATCCTCTACTTCGTGGCCGTGGTGACGGGCACTGAGCAGCTGTATTCGGTGCCTAGCAAGGGCGGCAAAATCCGCCAGATTACCACCGGCGTGCAGAATTATAATGCCTTTGAGTTAGTCGGAAAAGACCAGGCCGTGGCCAACCGCACCACCCTTTCGGCTTTTGCCGATATCGTGCGGCTCGACCTGAAAACCGGCCGCGAAACCCCACTCACCACCATCAACAAAGAAGAGCTGGCCGGCATCAAGCTGGGCCGCGTGGAGGACCGCCGCGTGACCACCACCGACAACAAGCAGATGCAGGTGTATGTCATTTACCCACCCGATTTCGACCCCGCCAAGAAGTACCCCACCCTGCTCTACTGCCAGGGCGGCCCGCAGTCGCCCATAACCCAGAGCCAGAGCTACCGCTGGAATTTCCAGCTGATGGCGGCCAACGGCTACATCGTGGTGGCCCCCAACCGGCGCGGCCTGCCCGGCTTCGGCCGCGAGTGGAACGACGCTATTTCGGGCGACTGGGGCGGCCAGCCGATTCGGGACTACTTCTCGGCGATTGATGCCCTGAGTAAGGAGCCGTTTGTGGACAAGGACCGGCGCGGCTGCGTGGGGGCCAGCTACGGCGGCTTCGCGGTGTACTACATGGCCGGCCACCACGAGGGCCGCTTCAAAACCTTCATCGCCCACGACGGCCTCTACAACCTCACCAGCTGGTACCCCAGCACCGAGGAAATGTTCTTCGCCAAACACGACATGGGCGGCACGCCCTGGGACGCCACGCCCACGAAATCCTATCAGGAATTCAACCCCCAGCTGTTCGCCAAGAACTGGGATACGCCCATTCTGGTCATTCAGGGCGGCAAGGATTTCCGCGTGCCCGAGGGGCAGGCTATTGAAGCCTTCGGCACGGCGCAGCTGCGGGGCATTCCAAGTCGCTTTTTGTACCTGCCCAATGAGGGCCATTGGGTGCTGAAGCCCCAGAACGCGGTGCTCTGGCAGCGCGTATTTTTCGACTGGCTGGGCCGCACGCTCAAGCCCGACGGTGGAGCGGCGAAGTAAGTCGTAATCCTCGCAACTATTCTCCTCAGAAAGCGCCCGTTTGACGCATCAAACGGGCGCTTTGCGTATCTTTCCACCATGCAAGCTACTGATGCTCTTCTCGCCCGCATTACCGTTGACCCAGGTGTTTTAGCCGGCAAACCCACCATCCGGGGCTTGCGGATTTCGGTTCAGCAGGTGCTGAAAGCCCTGGCCGCCGGCCAAACGCCAACGGAGCTGATGCAGGAATATCCGGAACTGGAACCCGAAGATTTTCAGAGCGTCCTGCTCTACGCCGCCGATGTAGTGGGCGAGCAGCGCGTGTATCGCCTCACCGCCTAAGCCAAGCGGTTTGTGGTGGATGCCGGAGTGGGTACGAGCGTGGAAAGGCTCTTGCAAGAGCTGGGGCACGATATGGTGGCGGTTCGGGACCTTAATCCCCACATGCCCGATGTGGAGGTTTTGGCCTTGGCCAGCCGGCATGCGGCCATCGTCATCACCATGGACAAAGATTTTGGTGACTTGATTTTCAAAGAAATGCACCCGCATCATGGGGTGCTCCTGCTCCGACTAGAAGAAGCTACCGGGCCCGAGCGCGCCACCGTTGTACGCTTGATTCTCGACAGCCATGCCGCTGAATTACCTGGCTGTTTTGCCGTATTTCAGAACGAACGGTTGCGCGTCAGCGGCTAGCCCACTCCACGCGGGCCACCGGGTGCTGAAGCCACCAAACGCGGTGCGCTGGCAGCGCGTGCTTTTCGACTGGCTGGGCCGCACGCGCAAGCCTTTCAGGAAAGCCCATTTGGTAGCCCGAATGAGCTTTCTGGCTTTGGGTGATTCCGACGGAACCTGCTTTTAGCTCAGGCACGCATTTTGTATGGTTGCTCAAACCAGATAACAATCAAGGCGATGGCAGGGGCACTGCCGCTGAAGAGGGAGTTGCCAGCCGTTGCCGGGCGAAAAAGCGGTACCTTACAGGCAAGTTATTTTTCTGAAAAACAATTATTTACAGCCCAGTCCGTATACGGCCTGTATTTTGTAACGGTAACGGTTTACCGTGGCTTTTAGCCCCGCCCGCATCCGTATAAATCAGCCAAAACTCGCCTTCCGGGCCAGTTCAACCACTCCCATGAAGGAAAGCGAAAAGCGTTACCGCCGGCTGATTGAAGCCAGCCAGGATTTACTGGTCACCGTAGACCTGGAGGGCAATATTATTGATACCAACGAAGCCGCGGTCAAGCTTACGGGCGTGGACCGCGACACGCTAATCGGCTCGGATTTCTTCACCTATTTCACCGAGCCGGCCGTGCTTCGCGACGTGTACCGGCAAGTAATGACCACCGGGGCCATCGCCAACGTGCCCTGCGTGCTGCGGCACACCGCTGGCACGCTGACCGAAGTGCTGTTTGACGGCACGGTGAACAAGGACGACCACGGCCACGCGCTGGGCGCGGTGCTGGTGGCCCGCGAAGCGACCGGGAAAAACTGGGCCACGGAGCTGGGCATCGCCAATAAAGAGCTCGCCTTCCAGCACAACGAGAAGGAAAAACGGGCCGACGAGCTGAGCATTGCCAACGAAGAACTGGCGTTCCAGAACGACGAGAAAGAGAAGCGCGCCGCCGAGCTCAGCATTGCCAACGAGGAGCTGGCGTTCCAG
>NZ_BAABDI010000012.1:57054-127629 GCF_039539545.1 Hymenobacter antarcticus
CAGAACGACGAGAAGGAGAAGCGCGCCGCCGAGCTCAGCATCGCCAACAAGGAACTCGCTTTCCAGAACGATGAAAAGGAAAAGCGGGCCCAGGAGCTGAGCATCGCCAACACCGAGCTGGCGTTTCAGAACGACGAGAAGGAGAAGCGGGCGCAGGAATTGGGCATTGCTAACAAAGAGCTGGCCTTCCAAAACGACGAAAAAGGCAAACGTGCCCAAGAACTGAGCGTGGCCAACGAGGAGCTGGCGTTCCAGAACGACGAGAAGGAGAAGCGCGCCGCCGAGCTCAGCATAGCCAACAAGGAACTCGCTTTCCAGAACGATGAAAAGGAAAAGCGGGCCCAGGAGCTGAGCATCGCCAACACCGAGCTGGCGTTTCAAAACGACGAGAAGGAGAAGCGGGCCGCCGAACTGGGCATTGCCAACATTGAGCTGGCTTTTCAGAATGATGAGAAGGAAAAGCGGGCGGCCGAGCTGGTGATTGCCAACAAGGAGTTGGCCTTTCAGAACGATGAGAAGGTGAAGCGGGCGGCCGAGCTGCGCATCGCCAACTACGCCCGCAGCCTGATTGAGGCCAGCCGCGACCCGCTGGTGACCATCAGCCCGGAAGGCAAGATTACGGACATGAACATGGCCACGGTGTACATCACCGGCATTGAGCGTGAGCAGCTGCTGGGCTCTGACTTCTTCACCTATTTCACCGAGCCGCAGATGGCCCGCGAGGTGTACCAGGAAGTGTTTGCCAAGGGCACCGTGGCCGATTCGCCGCTCACGCTGCGGCACAAGGACGGCAAGCTGACCGACGTGCTGTTCAACGGCTCGGTGTATAAGAACGACGAGGGGCACGTGCTGGGCGTGGTGATTGTGGCCCGCGACGTGACCGACCAGAAGCGCATTGCCACCGAGCTGACCGAGGCCAAAATAGCGGCCGAGCGCGCCACCGTGCTGGCCGAGGAAGCCCAGGCCAACGCCGAAAGCGCCACCGCCATCGCCGAAGACGCGGTGAAGGCCAAGCAGCAGTTTCTCAGCAACATGAGCCACGAAATCCGCACGCCGATGAATGCCATCATCGGCTTCACGAAGGTGGTGCTGAAAACCGAGCTCACGGAAAAGCAACGCGAGTACCTGACGGCCATCAAGCTGAGCGGCGACACGCTGATTGTGCTCATCAACGACATTCTGGACCTGGCCAAGGTGGATGCCGGCCGGATGACGTTCGAGCAGCTTCCGTTCAAGCTCTCGGCCTCGGTGTCGGCGATGGTGCACCTGTTCGAGACCAAAATCCAGGAAAAAAACCTGGAGCTGGTGATGGAATACGACGAGAAAATTCCGGAAGTGCTGGTGGGCGACCCCGTGCGCCTGCACCAGATTATCCTCAACCTGGTGAGCAACGCCGTGAAGTTCACGAGCGAAGGCAGCATCACGGTGGGCGTGCGGATGCTGGTGCAGGACGCGGAAAAGGTCATCCTGGAATTTGCCGTGACGGACACCGGCATCGGCATTGAGCAAGCGAAGCTGAGCACGGTATTCGATAATTTTCAGCAGGCCACCAGCGGCACCAGCCGCCTGTACGGCGGCACCGGCCTGGGCCTGGCCATCGTGAAAAACCTGGTGGAGCCGCAAGGGGGCACCATCAGCGTGAAAAGCAAGGTAGGCAAGGGCTCCACGTTCAGCTTTATTCTGAGCTTCAATAAAACCCTGGAAAAAGCCGACGCGGAGTCTAACCCGAACATCGAGCTGGAGGCCGGCTTTAAGGACGTCAAGATTCTGGTGGTGGAAGACATTGCCCTCAACCAGCTGCTGATGAAGACGCTGCTGGAGGATTTCGGCTTCGAGATGGAGGTGGCCGGCAACGGCCAGATTGCCGTGGAAAAGCTGCGCACTACCCGCTACGACATCATTCTGATGGACTTGCAGATGCCCGTCATGAACGGGTTTGAGGCCACGGAATACATTCGCACCCAGCTGAAGCTGACCACGCCAATCATTGCCCTCACGGCCGACGTGACCACCGTGGACGTGGAGAAATGCAAGGCCGTGGGCATGAACGACTACATCTCGAAACCCATCGACGACAAGCTGCTCTACAGCAAGATTATCAAGTACCTGAAAAGCTCGGACTACGACAGGCAGACCGGCCCCCCACTGCCTGAGGCGGCCGAAGCGGCGCAGCCCCAGCCCATGGTTACCTGTGTCAACTTCGACTACCTGCGCCGCATCACCAAAAGCGACTCGCGCATGGCCGAGATGATTTACCTCTACCTGCAGGAGATTCCGCAGCTGGTGCAAACCATGAAAAAAGCCATCGAGGAAAAAGAGTGGGCGGCCTTGAAATTAGCCACGCATTCCATCATTCCCACGTTTGCCACCATGGGCATCAACCTGGAATTCGAGGACAATGCTAAAGACCTGCAAGCCCTGGCCGGCATTCTGATGGGAGCCGACGCTGAGTCCAGTGCCAGCACCTTGACGCAGGTTCTTCCGTTGTTTTCAAAGATTGAGGCGGTGTGTGCCTTAGCCGCCGACGAGCTGGAAGAGAAGCTCCAGCGGCTGTCGCAAACACTGCACCCGGCGCGGGTGAAGGACTAAAGAGTCGTTCAAAGGCAAACGGGTTGTTGGCTGCCAGGCATTAAGCAGTCGTTCAAAAGTAAACGGGTTGTCAGTTACCTGTTGTTAGTTGTCAGTCAGACGATTGCCATCCTGCCAACTAAGCACTTGTGCCGAAGTAACCGTATTCGAGTCGGGCCTGCCGGCCCGACCGGTCGTTGTAAGCACGTTCTGGCAAACAACGGCAACCGGGCGGACCGGGGCATACGCTTACTGCTGCACGAGTACTTACTGCCTGACAGCTTAAACCGGCAGCCACACGCTGAGCGGGCCGCTCAGCGTATGGCTGCCGGTTTGGTGCGGGGCTACTTCACCAGCCCATCGGTCACTTTGCCAATGTCGCCGCTCACTTTTTGCAAAAACGTGAGCTGTTCGAGCAGGGATTTATCGTCGGTGGCGGCGGTCGGAATTCCGGACTCGGCCGGGGCCAGTTCCAGCATGGGCACTTCGGCGGTGGGCGCAATCAGCAGCAGGCTTTTCTGGAGGGCGGCCAAGGCGCTGGTGAGGGCGCGGCGGCTCTCGGGGGCGAAGGCCGGCACGGCGGGCGCGGCCTCGCGCAGGGTGCCGGTGAGGGAAGCAATGTTGGAAGACAAAATGTGGTTCAGAACCACGAATTCGTAGGTTTTGGTGGGCCGGTACTGCTTGCTTTTGGGCTCGGTGAGCATGCGCTGGAAGGCGGCGGCCAGGTTGGCCCCGCTCACGTACACGTTTTTGCGCAGCAGGCGATACTCGTTGGGCGGCAGGGGGCGGCCGGCCAGGCGGTCGGCCAGCTGGCGCAGGTACACCAGGTTGGCGCGCAGGGCGGCGGCCATGTAGTCGGTCAGCTGGTCCGACTCCCAGCGCGGAAACAGGAAGTAGCCGGCCGCGAAGGCAATGGCGCAGCCAATGAGCGTGTCGGTAATCCGCTCTTCGGCCACGCCCAGGTAGCTCAGCCCCGCAAAGCTGAACAAAATGAGCAGGTACGCCGTGAGAAACACCACCGTAACCAGATAAACGGTGCGCTGAAAGCTGTACGCCACCACCATAAACACCACCAGCACGCCAAACCGAACCTCGGGCCAGGGCAGCAGCCACAGCACGGCCGCCCCCAGCGCCCCGCCCACCAGCGTGCCCACGATGCGCTCGGTGTTGCGCTGCCGGGTGAGGCTGAAGCCGGGCTTGAGCATGATGCTCACGGTCATCAGAATCCAATAGTTGTGCTCGCCGTTGCGCAGGCTTTCGCCGATGGTGAAGGCGACCAGGCAGGCCAGGGTCATGCGCAGGGCGTGCCGGAACACGGCCGATTTCATGGTGAAATTCTGGCTCAGGGCGTGCAGTTCGATTTCCTGATGCGCCACGAACCGGGCATGGTCGGCGGCGCGGCTGGGCGTGGGCTCAGCGGGCTGGCTTTCGTCGAAATAGCGGCGGATGTTGCCCACACGCCGAATAATATCGCGCAGGTTGACCAGGATTTTCTTCAGTACCCAGGTATTAGCTGCCGTGGCGGGGTCGTCGTCGAGGGCGCTGATGCGGGCCTGCAGCCGCTCCCATTCGGCACCAAGCTCCGGGCCCACGCCGCCGTAGGGCTGGTTGGCCTGGATGGCCACGCCGAGCTGGTCGAGCTCAGTAGCCACATGGCGGATGAGGGTAGCAATGCCGGGCAAAATACCCGTTGGCCCAAAGGCCGCGCGCACGGCCGCGTAGTCGTAGTGCCCGGCGCTGACGCGTTCGTACAGGTCCACCGTCTCCACGAACGTGAGCACGAGGCGGCGGCCCTGGCTGGTGCTCTCGTTCACAATCTGGCGGGTGCGAAACAGAAAATCGCGGGCGGCCTCCTGCTTTTCATTCACCACCACCTGCTGGGCCACCAGCTGCCGGTAGTCGTCGGCCAGCCCGGTTTGGGGTTGGTAGAAGCGGGCCTTGAGCTCCAGAAAGCGGGCCAGCGCGTGCACGCACTCGCCCAGGGCCTGCTGGGCCGGCCGGTAGGGCCGCACCTGGTACACCAGCTGGGCCAGCGCTGCGTACCAGAGCCCACCCGCCAGCAGCAGCCCGGCGTGGGGCAGCACCTGGCCCGGCGTGGGCGGGTGCGCCAGCACCAGCACCGCGTTCAGGAGGGCGGCCGTGCCCACCGCGCCGGCCCGCGCTCCCCACACAAGCAGCATGGTGAGCAGGAAGCTGAGCGCGGCGATTTCCAGCCCCAAAAGCCACACGTTGCCAGCCACCAGGCCCGTGAGCAGGCCCGTGCCGAATACCAGGGCCAGCGCGGCCAGCATGCCGTTGCGGCGGTGCGCGACCGGGCCGGGGGTATCGGTCACGCTCAGGCACAGGGCCCCGGTGGCCATGGTCAGGCCCTGCTCGAAGTAGCCCAGCTGGGCCAGCAGCGCCGCCGGCAGCAGAATGGCCACCGTGACGCGCACGCCGTCGGTGAAATTCTGCCCGAAAAAAAAGTAGTGAAGGCGGCGCGTCTGGGTATTCATGTGGGATAATCGGGTCACGGAGCAAGTAACGTAGAAACCCGCCAGCCGGCAGCTTCGCCGGTGCTGGCGGCAATAACTTTGTGCGTTCGATTCGCTGGCAACGACCAAGTGCCCTGATTTACATCGAAAAAAAGCCTGGGAATTTTGTCGAATTTTGCGACCCGGGCCAGCCGTTTTCCCTAGCTGGGCTGCCTTACTGGCTGAATTTCGCATGAATCTACCTTTCCTTTCCCTTCTACTGCTCTTCACCGCCGGGCTGGGCCTGCGCAGCCCCGCCGCCCGGGCCCAGACCCTGTACCAACCAGTGGCAGTCAGCGGCTTCACCGATGACGTGGTGGTGGATGGCCGCCGCCCGGCGGCCCAGTCCGCCACCAACCCCGTGGACCAGGGCGTGCCCAACGTGCGCTGGTGCTACACGGCCCCCAGCTACCGCACTGTTTTTGGGGCCGCGCCCGTTTCGGCGCTGCCGGCCACTGGCCTCATCAGCAGCGTCCGGACGCCGGGGCTGCGCTTTCAACTGGCGTCTTACGAGGGGCGTAATTCCCTGCGACTGGCCGGCACCAGCACCGGTGCGCTCACCCTGGCCACTCCCCAGCCGGCGGCGGCGGTTTACGTGCTGGCGGCCTGCGGCAACGGCAGCAGCCCGGTCAGCATCACGGTCACGTTCGCGGACCAGACTACCCAGACGTTCGCGGCCGTGGTACCGGACTGGTACGGGGGGGCCAATTACGCCATCCAGGGCGTGAGCCGGGTGAACTTCGATACCAACGCCATCGAAAACAACCTCACCGACCCGCGCCTGTACGAAGTGCGCCTGCCCCTGGCCCCGGCCAATGCCGGCAAGCTGGTCCAGCGCCTCACGTTCGCCAAGAGTTCGGCCGGCCCAGCCCCCATCCTCAACGTGATGGCCATCAGCCTGGAGCTGCCCTGCGCCCTACCCGGCGGCACGCTCACGGCCAGCGCGGGCCCGGTGTGCCCCGGCCAGCCGGTGGTGCTCACGGCGCTGCTGGTGGGCGGGCGCAGCTTCAGCAGCCAGTGGCAGGCTTCCACTGACAACGGGATGACCTGGGCTGATATCGCCGGAGCCACCCAGCTTACCTACACCGCGGCCCCGCTGGCAGGCACCCAATACCGCCTGCGCATCGCCTGCCCCACCAGCTCGGCGCTGCTGGGGCCAGTGGCCGTAGCGGTAACGGCCGCCGGACCACCCGCTACGCTGGCCTACTCCCGGGGCAGCGTCTGCCAGCGGGATATCAGCGGGCCAACGGTGGTTTTCGGACCCGGCGGGGGCCGCTTTTCAGCTCCGCCCGGCCTGGCTCTCGATGCGGCCACGGGGCGCGTCGCGCCAGCTGCCTCGGCACCGGGCACCTACATAATTACCTACACCGCCCCGGGCCTGTGCCCCGGCAAGGCCACGGCGACCCTGACAGTGCTGGCCCCGGTAGTGGCCACGGTGGCATATGCGGCCCCGGCGTTCTGCACGGCCGCCGCCCACCCCACGCCGGTAGCGCAGCCCCTGGGCGGCACATTCAGCGGGGGGGCCGGCCTGGCTCTCGACCCCGCTACGGGCACCATCGACTTGGCCCGCACCCCGGCCGGCACCTACCCGGTAACATACTCAATAGCGGGTAATTGCGGCAGCACGGCCACCACGCAGGTAACCATCACGGGCAATACGCCACCGGTTTTTCCCAATGTCATCACCCCCGGGCCCGACCGGCTAAACCAGTCGCTCACCTTCCGCCTGACCGACGTGCGGGAATACACCCTGCAGGTTTTCAGCCGCTGGGGCCGGCTGGTCTGGCAAAGCCACGACCCCACTCAGGGCTGGACGGCCGATGAGAGCAGCGCGGGCACCTATTTCTATCGGGTGGTCTACACCGACTGCGCCAACCGGCCGCAGGCTTACCGCGGCTGGGTAGAGGTGATTAAGTAAATTAAGAATGAGGAATTGAAAATCGGAACGTCCAATTTTTAATTCCTCATTCTTAATTTTTAATTCAATTCTAATACAGTACGTCATCCACGGCTTCGATTTTGGACGGCAGCTCGGTTTCGCCCAGCAGCTCGCGCAGGTCGATTTCGATGCTGCGGCAGATGGCCGTCATCGGCACGTCGTAGATGTCGTTTTCGAAGGGGTTTTCGCTGGTGTGGCCCACTACCTCGATAACGTTGAAGACCCACGATACCAACACCGAGAATGGCACCATCAGCCAGACGTGGTACTGGCCCAACGCCATGCGGCTATCGAATTCCTCAACCAGACCCAGCGGCAGCACGGCGGCAAATACCCATACGAAAATGAAGCTGAAATACGCATACTGGCGCGGAAACGGGGTGTTCTTGATGCGCTCGCAGCCGCCCTGGGCATTCAGCAAGTCCTGAATAGTCCGCATCAGGGCCACTTGCCGGAACTCGGTGAGCAGGCCGCGCTGGAACAGCTCGCGCAGCTCGATGCTCTGGCGACGCAGCAGGTGGGTGGGCGGGTTGCTGAGAACTTTGGCCGTGGCGGCTTCTTCCGGGGGCAGAAACGGCGCTACCTCGGTGTCCCACTGGGCGGCCGTCTGGCGGCGCAGGTGCAGGCGCAGGGCATTGCACCAGGCTATCTGGCGGTAGAGCAGGCGGCGGTGCAGCTCGCTGATGTCGTCGGCTTCGGGAGTGACTTCGTCGGGCGTGGCATGCACGTAGTCGAATGCCCGGATGGCCCAGAAGCGACTCGTATTCACGATGGTCCCCCACAGCTGCCGCCCCTCCCAGAACCGGTCGTACGACCCGTTGCTTTTGAAGCCAATGTAAAACGCCACGGCCGTACCCAGCAGTGCCACCGGCTGCCAGGGGATATCGAGCCAATGGATGTTTAAAGGCCCGTAAAGAAAGCAGACGGCCGTATTGTAGATAGTGAACAGGAAGAGGCTGCGGCGCGTGAGCTGCCAGACCACATTCCAGCGAAGATTTTTACGAACATACATAAGTGCCCATAACCCCGGTTCGCACCGGGGGGTTACACGCCGGGCATTAAAACCCCGTTAATAAACGCTAGGCGCGCAGGGCCGCGATGCACTTGAGCTCGATGGCAATGGGCGTGGGCAGGGCGTTGATTTCGATGGTGGTACGGCAGGGCTGGGCCGTGGCGAAGTACTGGGCGTAGAGCCGGTTGTAGGTCGGGAAGTCGTCTTTCATGTTGGTGAGGAAGACGGTCACGTCCACCAAATCGTCCCAGGCCGCGCCGGCTTCTTCCAGAATGTAGCGCACGTTTTGGAACACGGCGTGGCACTGGCTTTCGAAGTCGTACTGCAGAATATTGCCGTCTTCATCCACCTCCACACCGGGGATGCCGCGCTGCCCACGCTGCCGCGGCCCCACGCCCGAGAGAAACAGCAGGTTGCCCACCCGGCGGGTGTAGGGATAGGCGCCAACGGGCTCAGGGGCGCGGGAAGTGGTGGGCTCAGCCATGAGAAAAGTGCGTTAGGGTTGAAAGTAAATCTCCCCAAATAACGTCAGCACCGCTGGGATGGGGGCGCACTGGCAAGGTTTTTAGAAAGCACTGCGGCTGGGTTGCCGTTCTTTGCAATCATCGCTAC
Source organism: Hymenobacter antarcticus (assembly GCF_039539545.1). Classification (NCBI taxonomy): domain Bacteria; kingdom Pseudomonadati; phylum Bacteroidota; class Cytophagia; order Cytophagales; family Hymenobacteraceae; genus Hymenobacter; species Hymenobacter antarcticus. The sequence continues at coordinate 65,699 of NZ_BAABDI010000012.1, forward strand.
TTATTAACCCGCTACCACCCGCTATTTCCGTCCGTATGAAATCATCCCTGCTCCTGCTGCTCGGCGGCCTCACCTTTGTCAGCGTCGGTGCCCAGGCCCAGAAGCGCAAAATGCCGCCCAAGCCCTCGGCCACGCAGATTTATGATTCGGTGGCCCAGCCGGCCGTGCCCCTGGGCGGCACCGAAAAATACGCCCGCTTCCTCTCCGACCACCAGAAGTACCCGGCCAGCGCCATGCAGAAAGGCCTGCAAGGCACGGTGAAGGTGAGCTTCGTGGTAGAAAAAACCGGCACCGTGAACGAGGTAAAAGTAGAAGCGCCGGTTGCGCCCGAGCTCGATGCCGAAGCCATTCGCCTCATCAAAAGCGGCCCGCAGTGGACGCCGGCCAAGCACCGCAACCAGGTGGTGCGCCAGCGGGTGGTGGTACCGGTGTCGTTCGTGATGTCGCCGGGCAGCACCGTCACCCTGTCGTCCGACAAAGTGCGGCCCATTACCACGTCGGCGGCCGACATCGCGGCCTCGGCCAACCCCGACCGGCCGGCCGTGGTGCCGCCCGACCGCCCCACCCAGCCCGTGGGCGGCAACCAGGTTTTTTTCGACTGGGTTGAGAAGAACCAAAAATACCCCACCCTGGCCCGGCAGCGCAAGATTCAGGGCAAGGTGATGGTCGAATTCATCGTGCAGACCGATGGTAGCCTGACCGATGCCCGCGTAACCCGCAAAATGGGCTCCGGCCTCGACGAAGAAGCCCTGCGCCTCATCAAGTCCGCCCCGAAATGGGAGCCCGCCATTTACCAGGGCAAGCCGATAAAGCAAAAGATGCTCTTGCCGGTTCTGTTCCAGCTGTAAGCAACGCGGAACGATAACTCCCCTCCTTTTTTAAGGAGGGGACATTTCAGCAAAGCTGAAATTGGGGTGGTGCCACCGGAGGGCGCTCGTTAAACGATACCAAACGACTCACTACGGCGTCCTTCGGGTATCGTTCAACGGGTGTAACCACCCCCGTCCGAGCCTGCGGCTCGCACATCCCCTCCTTGGTAAGGAGGGGAGTTTTTTTCTTTCACCCTGCTCTATGACGCCAACTCTCGCTCCTGCTTCCACCCTGCTCTGGCCCCACCAGCGTTACCGCAAAGCGGCGCAGGCCCTGGCTGAAGAGCTGTTCGATGCCCTCGACGACGACCTGAAGCCTTTTGTGGTGCTGCTGGCCCTGCCCATCGACGCCACGCTGCCCGCCCGCTGCCTCGAACCTGAGGACTGCGGCCTGCCCGCCGAGGCGTTTACCAACGCGGTGGCCCGGGGCCGGGTCATTCAGCACTCCACCCCCTGGCCCTACCCCGAGCGCGACGATGTAAGCCCCGCTCTGGTGCGCCGCAAGCACGAGGGCCTGGGCGTGCGCGATGCCGTGCAGGAAACCCTCGATGCCCTTGATGAGCACGCGGCCCATCAGCATTTTACCGGCTGGCCGGTGGCTATCCGGGGCTATTTTGTGCTGACAGTGCTGCGCGTGCAGCGCAAGCCGGTGCGGGCCTACCCGTCGCTGCGGCCCCACCGCTTCTACACCGATGGCCGGCCGCTGGCCGCTTCACTGCTGGTAGCGGCCATGTACCGCTTCAACGAAGAGAGCGTGAAAGCCCTGAGCGAGCCCGAGCCCGGCGCGGGCATCATCATGCGACCCCGCGAGAGCGAAGAGCTGCTGCGCGCCGCCGGCAAATCGCTGCTCGATACCCCCGCCCAGGCGCTGGGCCTCGACCCGGCCACCACCAAGCTCTTCGCCACCTGCAACACCATCAGCAGTCTGCGCTACGAAGGGGCCGAGGGCGTGGGCAAGCTGCTGCTGGCCCGCCGCGGCCACCCCAACATTGAGGAGATTTTCGCCCTCACCTGCCCCACCGAGCTCACCGACTACCGCGCCGTGCGCAAGCTACTGGAGATGACCACCCCCGATGTCCACCTGCTCGCCGATGGCGAAACGGTGTACGCCCTGGGCCGCCACGTGGGCCACTACGATGCCGTGCGGGAAGACTTGTTCGTCATCAGCTTCATCACCCACTACGCTTGGGAGCTGCAGCACGCCGGCCATATACTGCTGCGCTCGCACTACGGCCTGCCCGGGCTGCCGCGCACGCGCCTCAGCCGCACGGGCTTCCGCCGGGCCCTCAAGCGCACCTTCGGCCTCACCGACGCGCCCAGAGTGGAGCGCCTCTGGGATGTGGTGCTCGAAGCCAGCCGCCAGAAGCACGGCACCCTGCTGGTCATCACCACAGAGGCCCTGGCCGAAGCCGACCGCCTCAAGCTGCAATGCACGCTCATCGAGCCCGTGCCGCTCACTCCGCTCATCACCCGCCTCGTCACCAGCATCGACGGTGCGGTTTTGCTCGACCCGGAAGGCTTCTGCTACTCCATCGGCGTGATTCTGGATGGCCGCGCCTCCGGCCGGGGCGACAGCACCCGCGGGGCGCGGTATAATTCGGCCCTGCGCTACGTGGAAAGCTCCGATTATCCCTGCATCGCCATCGTGGTTAGTGAAGATGGCATGGTGGATGTGATTACCTCGGTGAAGGAGTAGCTAGCTGTCATTGCGAGGAGGCACGACGAAGCAATCCGTCCTGTTCTCAGCGACTAATCTGATAATGTGACAAGCCCAATGATTCGCACCTATTATATCTATCTACTCACCAACGCCAACCATACCGTACTGTACACCGGCGTAACAAATAACCTGGAACGCCGCATAGCAGAACACAAAGTTGGAATCCACGAAGGCTTTACCAAAAAATACAACGTGCACAAGCTGGTGCATTTTGAAACTTATGGCAGCATCGACGATGCCATTGCTCGGGAGAAGCAAATTAAGGCTGACTCAAGGGCCAAAAAACTGGCATTGATTAACACGAGTAATCCGAATTGGGAGGAGTTAGCAGGGTAATTTCTTGGCTTATCACAACTCAGGGCTGGTCGCCTTTACAGGACGGATTGCTTCGTCGTGCCTCCTCGCAATGACAATTACCGCTTGGCCCGAAACGACCAGGTGAGCCGGAACACGGCCACCACGTCGCCCGCTTCGTCCACGCCGGTGCTGGTGCAGGCTATGGTGCGGCCTTCGCCGGTGGCGCGGCTCTCGGCCACGGCCTGGGCAATGGCCGGGCCATCGGGGCAGGTGAAAGTGATGAGGCCCACGGCTTTTTTCATGAAGTCGCCTTCGAGCTTCACCACCAGCATCGAAACCGGACTACCCCCTTGCACGTGCATCATGGCCTGCATGCCGCTGGCCAGCTCCGCCGCCATGGCCAGGCAAGCAAAGTAGATGCTACGAAACGGGTTTTGGGTGAGGTGCTTGAACCGGACGGTGACTGTGGCGTGCACCGGCGTGAGCTGCGTGAGGCGCAGACCCGCCAGCCACGCCATGGGCAGCTTGCGCACCATAAACAGCCGCAGCTTCATGGGGTTGAGCACCTGGCGGCGGAAAGCGGCGGCTTGGGGGGTATCGACGGAGGTAGTCATGGGCGCGGCAATTCGGGAGTTACGACTCGCAAGAACGGCACGCCCGGCGCTGGAACCTCGGCCAACGGCTATTCTTTCTTTTTGCGCGGGGCGGGCGGGACCGGATACACCACCAGCTCCTTGTAGCCGAAAATGGGGTCGGTTTCGCGCCGGTATTCCACCTCGGGCAGCTCGCCCAGCACGATTTCGGCCGTAGTATACACCCGGCAGCCATCGAGCAAATGCCCGCCGATGGTGCGCCCCGTGCTATCCGAAACCGCCAGGTGCAGGTGCGAGCCATTGACGGAAAGCGTGCCGACCAGCGACACGATTTCAAAGTGACCTTTGTACACGCTGGGGCCTTCCTGGTTAGCCAGCCGCAGCGTGGCTACCGTGAGGCTGCCCACGCAGGTGAGCATGGTTCCGGCCCGGATGTGGTGCTCCTGCACGAAGGCAGTGAGCTGCTGGCGCAAGTCGTCGCCGGGCCGCAGGCGTAGGGAATACGTTTTCAAAGCGGAAGCTTGGGCGGTGGGCACGACGGCCGGAGTTTGGGCCAGCGCAGGGCCGGCCAGCAGGAATAAGCACAGGAATCGAAGCACGAAGCAAAGAACGTCAAACTAATACAACGTCATGCTCATCTGGCGTCCGCGCAGCCGAAGCATCTCTACCTCAATAGCAATCCAATTAAAGGGATTAGTTGCGCAGTAGAGATGCTTCGACTGCGCGGACGCCAGATGAGCATGACCGTTCTGATTGAACTCTTCCGCGCTACTTGCTGAACCGGACGGTACCGTAGCGCACCTTAATATTGACATTGCCCGCCTGGCGGGACGGTGCCAGCGCCCCAAATACGCCCAGCACGTCGCTGGTCTGCGGGCCGTTTTCCTGCGAGAGCACGCGCACCAGGTTTTTATCGACCAACAGCTGCCCCTGCTCGGTGCTCACGTCGAAGCGGAAGCCGGGAGCCTCAGCAAACCCCAGCCGGATAGTGCTGAAGCCACCATCGAGGTTTACCTGCCGGAAATTGGCCCCCATGTCGCGCACCACAAAATCGGGGCAGTAGCGCAGGGCCATGTCCAGGGCTTCATCGAGTTTATCAATGGTGAAGCGCGAGTAGCCTGACGAGCCGCGCAGGTTGCGCACGGTGCCCAGGGCCACGTCGCCGTACTTGCTGTGCACCGTCAGGTCCTGCACCGTGCCGATGTCAATGTCCGAATAATTGTTGCGCAGGTCTACCGTCGTGCCTTCGTCGAGGCGCAGGCGGGCGTAGCTGGCGTCGATGCTGGCGCGGCCCACGAAGGCAATCGTGCCGTTGCCGTTGCCTACCCGAATCAGGTTGTGCGGCCCTTCGAGACGACTGGTGCGCAGCGCGCCGTACTCCACGGCTAGTTCCGTAGGGCCGCTCATATCACCGGTAATGGCCACCTCACCAAAGCTGTTGTAGACACGTAGAGCCGTGGTACGGGGCAGCCACACGGTATAGTTCACTTCGTAGCGGCAGCCGCCGGCGCGCCCCCGCAGGGCCGGGCCAAACTGCGTGCTTACGGCCACGCCGCCGGTTTTGGCGTCGTAGTCGAGCCACTGCACGCCCAGGGCATCGAGCACCTGGCGGGCCCCCGCGTCGGTTTCGGAACGGGCCACCAGCTCGGCTTCCACTTTTATTTCCCGCTTGTTCCACGGGTTAATTTGCACGCGGCCGTAGCGGGTATCGAGCGAGAACGGCCGGCCGGTTTTGGGCACCGCGTAGCTGCGGCTCACGCGGCGGCGCTGCTCTACCTGCAGGCTGGCGGCATCCTGGCCGTCGGGTTGCTCGGGCTGGGATTTGGCTGGCTGCGGGTCCTGCGTCGGGGGCACTTCGGTACCGAAAAGCGCAGCTTCAGCCCGGCTGGCTTCCGGGCTTAGCACCAGTATAGCCACGCCCGGCCCCACGGCCACCCACCGCCCATTCTGGGCGCGGGCCACCGGCGCGGTCAGCAGCGTGGTGGCCACCAGCAGGGCTACTGCCCACCGGTGCCAGTTTCCAAATAAGGCCAGCGGTTGGTTCATTCGGGCAGGTGGCGGCTGTCGGCCAGCACGTAAGAACCGGAACTGCGGTCAGCAGCCGGAGCTTCGGTGCCCAGGTGCAGCTGCTGGTCGAGAATATCGAGGCGGATTTGCAGGTTGCGGTTCATGGCCGTGAGCACGGCATCGGGCTGCGGGTGGTGCAACAGCTCCTGTTTCAGCTGGCGGTAGCTCGAATCGAGCGACACCAGCTCGTGCTGCCAGTCGGCGGTCATGCCGGCCGCGCCGGGGCCGCTCAGCTCGCGCAGCTCGCTTTGGCGGCGGCTGAGCTGGTTGGCGTAGTAGGTTTCCATACCGCGCACGGCCCGCACCAGCTGGCTATCGGCTCCCACGGTGCGCTCGCCGGCGGTGAGGGCCACCGGGTTGCTGCTTTGGTAAAGCGCCGCATCGGGCTCCTCATTAACGACTGCTGCCGAAGCGGTAGCCACTTCAGCTTTGGCTTGGTGATTCGATTTCCAGGCCTCACTGGCTCCGGCTGCAAATACCAGCAAAGCCAGGGAGGCAGCCACGCCGTAGCGATGCAGCCAACTGGTGCGCACGGGAGCCACCGGCGCGGCGACGGGAAGAGGCCTGGCAACATCATCCGTCAGGCGCATCACGGGCTCGGCCGGGGGCGCTACGGAACCGGCCAGCTGCTGCTCGAGGGCGGCCCACAGGGCGGGGCGTGGCTCGTGCGTATCGAAATCGGCGCGGTGCCGCTCGACGAAGCTTTCCAGTGAATTATTCTTTTTGGTATCCATGAGAGAGTGACGAACGCACGGTTCTTTCTGGTTCTAACGGGCTGCGGGGATATACGAAAACCGCCGCCGGGCGAAAGAGAATTAAGCGTAATGTGAAATACTTAACTACTAGCAACGATAAAAGATTAACCAAGGCCGCGCTGAGCGGCCAACTCGCGCAGGCGCACCCGGGCCCGGCTGTACTGCGACTTGGAGGTAGATTCGGTAATGCCCAGGATGCCCGCGATTTCGAGGTGGTCGTAGCCTTCCAGCAGGTAAAGGCTCAACACCACGCGGTAGCCGTCGGGCAGCTCCTGAATGCAGCGGCGCAGCACGTCGGCGCGGTAGTGGGTGTCGGCTTCGTCCTCATGTGACGGGCCGGCGGTGTCGGCCGGCTCTTCGTGGTGCTGCTCGCCCAGCGGCACCAGCGCCAGCCGCCGCTGGCGCAGGCAGTTGATACTTTTGTTCACCACGATGCGCTTGAGCCAGGCCCCGAAAGCCGAGTCGCCCTTGTAGCTGCTCAGCTCCCGAAAGGCACTCAGGAAGGATTCCTGGAGCACGTCCTCAGCCTCGGCGTAGTCGCCGGTGATGCGCAGGGCGGCGTTGAACATGGCTTTGGAATAGCGCCGGTAAATCTCGGCCTGGGCCGCACGGTCGTTTAGCCGGCAGCGCTCCACCAGCGGGGCGTTGATGTCGATGTACGCGGAGATGGATAGGGCTTCCATGCAGAAAACGGATAGGGGGCTTAAGCGAAGAAGAGACTACAGCACCGGGAGAAACGTTGCACCTACCGGCACTTTTGTGCAGCCCGGCACGTACTTGAGTCATTCAATCAGGTAAGCAATTTACTGCCACGACCAAGGAAAAACTATTCGCCGCGGTGAAGGATTTACCGGAAGACTTTGAGTTGGAAGACTTGTTTGAACGATTGGTCCTAATTAAGCGCATCGAGGAAGGGATTCGTCAATCCGACAACGGCAAAACCGTAGCGGAAGCAGAGGCGCGGGCTTATCTAAGCCGCTGGTCGGCCGATGCTTGTTCAACTGCCAGCCTCTAACCGGTCAACTGCCGCTATATTCCGCAATGTCTCACGAAAAAGCCCTGCCTGAACGAATTCAGGCAGGGCTTTTTCATGGTTCCGGCACAAGCTAAAGCATGTGCTACATGCTTACACGTCGAACTTAATACCCTGGGCCAGCGGTAGCTCCGTGCTGTAGTTGATGGTGTTGGTCTGGCGGCGCATATACACTTTCCAGGCGTCGGAGCCGGACTCGCGGCCGCCGCCGGTTTCCTTTTCGCCGCCGAATGCACCGCCGATTTCGGCCCCGCTCGTGCCGATGTTCACGTTGGCGATGCCGCAGTCGGAGCCGCTGGCGGCCAGGAAGGCTTCGGCTTCACGCATGTTCAGGGTGAAGATGCTGCTGGACAGGCCCTGGCGCACGTCGTTCTGCAGGTCGATGGCGTGCTGCACCTCGCCGCTGTACTTGATGAGGTAGAGGATGGGCGCGAACGTTTCTTCCTGCACCGTGTGGTAGTGGTTTTCCACCTCCACCAGCGCGGGGGTCACGTAGTGGCCGCCGGCCAGCTCGGGGCGGTTCAGCACTTCGCCGCCGGCCAGGAGCTTGCCACCTTCGGCCTGCACGTTCACGAGGGCCGTTTCGAACATCTTCACCGCGTCGGCGTCGATGAGCGGGCCAACCAGCGTGCCTTCCTTCAGGGGGTGGCCGATGGGCAGCTTGGGATAGGTAGCCAGCAAGCGGCTTTTCACTTCCTCAAACACGCTTTCTTCAATAATCACGCGGCGGGTGCTGGTGCAGCGCTGCCCGGCCGTGCCCACCGCCCCGAACACGATGGCGCGGATGGCAATGTTCAGGTCGGCGTTTTTGGTGACAATAATGGCGTTGTTGCCACCCAGCTCGAGCAGGGCGCGGCCCAGGCGGGCCCCCACTACTTCGCCCACCTTGCGGCCCATGCGGGTGCTGCCGGTGGCCGAAATCAGCGGCAGACGCTTGTCGGCAGCCATGGCGGCCCCGATGGCTGCATCGCCGATAATGACGCTGAACACGCCTTCCGGAATCTCGTTCTCCGCCAGCACGTCGCGGATGATGTGCTGCACGGCCACGGCCGTGAGGGGCGTTTTCTCTGAGGGCTTCCAGATGCTCACGTCGCCGCACACGGCGGCCAGCATGGCGTTCCAGCTCCACACGGCCACTGGGAAGTTGAAGGCCGAGATGATGCCCACCAGGCCCAGCGGCTGGTATTGGTCGTACATGCGGTGGGCGGGGCGCTCCGAGTGCATGGTGAAGCCGTGCAATTGCCGGCTCAGGCCCACGGCGAAGTCGCAGATGTCAATCATCTCCTGCACCTCGCCCAGGCCTTCCTGAAGGATTTTGCCCATTTCGGCGCTCACCAGCTTGCCCAGCGGCTCCTTGAATTCGCGCAGCTTGTTGCCAATCTGGCGCACAATCTCGCCGCGCTTGGGGGCGGGTACCAGCCGCCAGGTTTTGAAGGCTTCTTCGGCGGCTTTCACCACGATTTCGTAGTCGGCGAGGGTGGCGAAGGCTACGCTGGCCATGCGGCGGCCATCGGCGGGGGCGTTGATGACGCGGCGGTCGGTATTGTCAGCGCCACCCCAGGTGCGGCCGGTGCTGTAGGCGGCGTTGTCGGCCTGCACGCCCAGCTGGCGCAGCACGTCCTGAATGCCGTGGGGGTCGTGGTGAGGATGCGGAACGGTTACGTCGGGCGCGGTGGCTTCTTCGAGGGCTTGCTTCATGAGAAACGGGGGTGGGAATGCGATGGGGTAATGCTTCAGCAAAGCTAAGGAATGCGACGGCCACCCGCCACTTGTGCGAGCGGCCGTTACCTAACCAGCCGCAATTCGCGACACAAAAAAAGCCTCTACCGAATGGCAGAGGCTTTTTATCAACTATAAACCAACGCTATTCCTGTCCGATGGGGTAATACGCCTTGCGGCCATCCGGATAGAGACCTTCCACCAGCGCGCCCTGGTTTTCGCGGGCCTGGTCGAGGTAGGTTTTCACGTCGGCGGGCTTGGTCACCGTGTTTTTATCGATGCGGGTAATGATGAAACCATCGCCCATACCCGACTCGCGGAAGTTGCTGCCCTTGATGCCGGTGATTTTGGCCCCGCCCTCAATGCCCAGCTTGGCCTGCTCGCGGGCCGGCACCACGCTCAGCGTGGCACCTTCGTATTTCAGGCTGGCGGCCACGGCTTCCTCGCGCACCACCCCGGTCGTGCCCGTGGCATTACGCAGAATGGCCTCGGCCATACCGGCCGTGCCGCCGCGCAAATAGCTTACCTTGATGCGGTCGCCAGGCCGGAACCGGGCCACCTGCTCCTGCAGCTGCGACGAGGTGTTTACCACCACCCCGTTAATCCGGGTGATAACGTCGCCGGACTTAATGCCGGCCACCGCCGCCGAGCTGCTCTCGCTCAGGCCCTCCACGTACACCCCGTTCAGGGTGTTCAGCTTCTTCTCGGCGGCCAGCTTGGCGTCCACTTCCCGAATCTGCACGCCCAGCAGGGCCCGCTGCACCACTTTATACTTCAGCAGGTCGTCGACCACCTTGCTGGCCAGCGAGCTGGGAATGGCAAAGGCGTAGCCCTCGAACGTGCCGGTGCGGGAGGCAATGGCCGAGTTGATGCCGATGAGGTCGCCGTTGAGGTTCACGAGGGCCCCGCCCGAGTTGCCGGGGTTCACCACGGCGTCGGTCTGAATGAACGACTCCAGGCCCATGTTATCCTTCCGGTTGAGGATGCCAATGCTCCGGCCCTTAGCCGAGATAATCCCGGCCGTCACGGTCGAGTTCAGGTTGAAGGGGTTGCCCACGGCCAGCACCCACTGCCCCACCTTCACATCGTCGGAGTTGCCGTATTTCACGAAGGGCAGGTTGTCGGCCTTCACCTTGAGCACGGCCAGGTCGGTGTTGGGGTCGGCCCCCACCAGCTCGGCATCGTACTTGCGCTTGTCATCTAGCACCACCTCAATCTTGGAGGCTTTCTCGATGACGTGGTAGTTGGTCACGATGTAGCCATTGGCGGCGATAATTACGCCCGAGCCGGAGCCCGAGCCCCCGCCCTGCGGCACCTGCGGGTGGCCGGGCGGCATCTGTCCCTGGCCCTGAAACTGCTCGTACTGGTCGCCAAAGAACTGGCGCAGGAAGGGGTCCATCTGCTGCTGGCGGCGGTCGGCGGCCGGCGCGGCGTATTCGGTCATTACGTGCACCACGGCCGGGGTCACGGCGGCGGCGGCGGCCACGAAGTTCAGGCCCTCGGGCACGGCATACGGCGTGCTCCGCATCTCAGAAGTATACCGAACCTGGGGGTCGGCGGCTACAGCCTGGGGCACCAGTTGGGCCGGCTCCAGCAGCTTGTATCCCCCCAAGGCCACGCCGCCGCCCAATATGGCGGAACCGAGCAGGCCGAGCATTAGTTGTTTTGCTTGCATGGGGTTGAGAAAAGTGAAGTGAAATGGGTGAATAAGTAGTCTGATTTAAGCTCCTGGGAACGAAAACCGGGTGAGTCTGCCCAGGCTTTTGGGCCTTAACGCTCGAAGGATTCGCTTTCGCGTCTCAGGGTTGCTTTTAGCAGAAAACAAGCCAACTACGCCAGCCTGAGACTATAACAAAGCTGACTGCAAAAAAGGCACCCCGGGAGGTGCCTTTTTTGCAGTGCTACTTCCGAATGGGGCAATTTTGACGTTTAACGGGTAGTGGAAGGCTGCTGAAGCGGGCCGGTCAGACCGCCCAGGGCGGTCTGACCGGTTGAAGCACCAACGATTTCCGCCGCCCAACAACCGGTCAGACCGCCCAGGGCGGTCAGACCGGAGCAACGACCGCAAAATTTGGGCAAGAACAAGTATTATCCCTCCCCTAGTGCTGGGTGGGCAGCTGCTGGCGGGTAGCCGCGTCGCGGCCCTGCAAAATGGTAAAACGTAAATCGACCCCCAACACCGGCGACACTGAATTGACGCGCCCCGCCGGGATGGTGATGTTGCCCATGGCATCCGTCTGAGCCAAGCCCAGACTGTAAGTGGTCTGGTAGGCGAACCAGGGCGTAAAATCCAGGCTGGGGCTGAGCCGGCACCCCAATTCGCCCCGCAGGCTGGTGAACTGGATGGACCGCTCGTTGGGCTCGGTTTCAGCCTTCAGGAACCGGACGCGGGTTTCGGCCTGGTAGCTCAGGCGGGGGCGCAGGGCCAGCCGGCCCACGGGCAGCACCTTTTCCAGGTCCACGCGCAGCCGGGCAAAGTTCTGACTAGTATAGCTGGCCGGGCTCGGAAAGGTGCGCTCGAAGCTCAGGCGCTGCCCAAAGGTGAGCGGGCCCAGCTGGCCACGGTGGCGCAGCAGCAGCTCGGGCACCAGCACGTAAAGCTTATTGACCGAGATGTAGCTTAGGGTGCCCCCGCCGCTCCAGTGCTCGGTCCAGAAATGCTCGTAGCCCGCACTCACCCGCCGCTCATCGAAGCCCAGGAAGCGGGTCGGGCTGGAAAAACCGTTGTTGTCGGAGTTGTTCTGGCCGCGCAGGGCAAACAGAAAATAGTCGTTGCCAGTGAGGGCCAGCTCGGCCTGCAGCTCCGGCCACAGCTGCAGGCCGTAGACCGAGCGGCGGGTTTGGCCGGCGGCGGGCAGGGTCAGGGCAAGCAGTAAGGCGCAGGCAAGTAGTTTTTTCATGGTGCAAAATAACAGAACGAGTACCCCGAATTTCCAATTCGGCCGGACGAACGAGTTGTCCCGATATCGTTCAAACGGCCGAACGTGTACCCCGAATTTCCAATTCGGCCGGGCGGACGAGTCATCCGCGTATCGTTCACCCGGCCGAATTGGAAATTCGGGGTACACGTTCTGTTTTTTAGCCGCGAGCGGCTAATTCCTGAATGGCCAGCCAGGCCATCAGGCCGGGCCCGGTGGATAAGGCCTGCTCATCAATATCAAAGGTGGGTGTGTGAACCGAGGAGGCAAAGCGGCCGTCTTCGTGCCGGGTACCCAGGCGGTAGAAGCAGGCCGGGCCCGCCTGCGAGAAGTAGGCGAAATCCTCGGCGGCCATCCACTGGTCCAGTTCCACCACGTTTTCGGGGCCGAGGTAGGCTTCGGCGGCGGCCTTCACGCGGGCGGTGAGGGCGGGCTCGTTTTCGAGGTAAGGATAGCCGCGGCGGATTTCGAGCTCGCACACCGCGCCCATGCTCTCGGCCAGGCCCTCGCAGAGGCGGCGCAGGTGCTGGTGGGCCTCGTTGCGCCACTCCTCGTTCAGCGTCCGGAAAGTGCCTTCGATGTACACTTCGTTGGGAATAACGTTGGTCGCGCCATTGGCGATGACCTTGCCGAAGCTCAGCACCGACGGAATCTTAGGGTTGGCGCGACGGCTCACAATCTGCTGCGCGGCCACGATGATGTGGGCCGCCACCAGCACGGGGTCGAGGTTCATTTCGGGCATGGCCCCGTGCCCGCCCTTGCCCTTGATGGTGAGGTAAAGCTCGTCGGTGCTGGCCATGTAGCGCCCGGCCCGCACCCCGATTTTCCCGGCCGGCAAATGCGGAAATACGTGCTGCCCCAGCACGCTGCCCACGGCCGGGTTTTCCAGCACGCCCTCCTTTATCATCAGCGAAGCGCCGCCCGGCAGCCGCTCCTCCCCCGGCTGAAACATCAGCTTCACGGTGCCCTGAAACTCGCCCTTCAACTCATTGAGGATGCGGGCCGCGCCCAGCAGTGAAGCCGTGTGCACGTCGTGCCCACAAGCGTGCATCACGCCGGGGTTGGTCGATTTGTAGGCCACGTCGTTGGCTTCCGTGATGGGCAGCGCGTCCATATCGGCCCGCAGGGCAATGGTGGGGCCACCGGGCTGGCCCTCAATCAGGGCCACCACGCCGGTGTTGGCGATGGGCCGGGGGTGCAGGCCCAGCTTCTCCAGCTCCCGCGTGACGAAAGCGGCCGTGCCGGTTTCCGCAAACGACAGCTCCGGATGGGCGTGCAGGTGACGGCGCAGGGCCACGGTATCGGCCGCGTGCTGCGCGGCAAGAAGGTGAATCTGGGGAATCAGGTCGGACATAACATTGAACGGTCAACTCCCCTCCTTGCAAAGGAGGGGATGCCGGCGCGAAGCGGCGGCTGGGGTGGTTGGGGCTTCGAACGAGACCCGAACGGCGGCCGTCCGGGGTATTCGAAAATAATCGTTCGGGGTCGTTCGCTCATCGTTCAACGATTCAACCACCCCCGTCCGAGCCGTTGGCTCGAACATCCCCTCCTCATCTGAGGAGGGGAGTTGTTATTCAATCCTCCCTTACGGATTCTTATTCAGCAGCACCTGCGTGGCTTCCAGCTCCAGCTTGGGCGTGAGGCCGCGCAGGCGGGCCAGGCCCCGGGCGGCGTCCAGCTTGGTCAGGTAATCACCAATGTAAAGGCGGTAAACCGGAGATTTGAAGGTGATGTAGTCGGTTTCGTCGGGGTAGCGCCCGATGATGTTGCGCCGGACGGCCATTACCTGGTCGCGCTCCAGCCCGAGGTACACCAGAATACGGTAGCCCTGGGCATACTTCACGTTCTGGTTGGTGTAGGCCTGGTCGCGCAGGCGCTGCTCGACCGGGGTATTTACCTGGTTGGTAGGCGTGACGGTGGTTTTGGGGAGCGCCGCCGTAGTGGTGGGGCCAGGCTTTGGGCCCGGGAATACGGCGCGGTACTTCGCTACGTCCTCGGCGGGCATGGGGGCGGGAGCGACCGCGGCCGGGGGCTTGCGCAGCGTCGTATCGGGCGGGGCGGTAGCGCGCGGGGCCTGGGATGCCGTGCCGGCGCAGGCAGCCAGGGCAAGCAGCGGGAAAACCAGCAGCATCTTAAGCAGTCGTTGTTTCATCGGTTTCAGCAAGCATAGCCAGACTATTGGAGGAACCGATGCGGTCGGCCCCGGCGGCCAGCAGGGCCAGGGCCTCTTCGCGCGTGCGGATGCCGCCGGCCGCCTTGATGCGAACCCCGGCGGGCAGCGAGCGGCGCATCAGCTCCACATCGGCCACCGAGGCCCCGCGGCTGGCAAAGCCGGTGGAGGTTTTCACGAAATCGGCCTCGCCACCCACGCACAACCGGCAGGCCAACTCAATCTCCGTCTCGGTGAGCAGGGCGGTTTCGATGATGACCTTGAGCAGGGACTGATGAACGTGGCACAAATCGGCCAGGTCGAGGATTTCGGCCTGAATAGCGTCGGCCTTGCCCGACTTCAAGGCCGAGATGTTGATAACCATATCCAGCTCCGTGGCGCCATCATACAGCGCCACCTCCGCTTCCTTAAACTTGACGCTGGCCGCAGAATAGCCCAGCGGAAAGCCAATCACCGTGCAGATGCCCACGCCCGTGCCCTCCAGCCTGGCGGTGGCCAGGGCTACGTAGCAGGGCGGCACGCACACCGTGGCAAAGCCGTGGGCGGCGGCTTCGCCGCAGAGCTGGATAATCTGCGCCTCGGTGGCATCGGGGCGCAGCAGGGTGTGGTCGATGTGGGCGGCAAGGTTCATGGCGCAAAGGTACGGCGGGGGTAGCGGTACGGCGGCCCGCCGGCGCGGCGCGACGCTGAACCATTTGGGCCGTAAATTGCTTAGGCCGGCGATGAGTGCCCTGGTCCGGGCGTACCTTGGCGCATCTCTGCCCTTCTCCCCATGAACAACATTCTCTCCGACGTATTTGCCCTCACCTACGAGCCCGCGCCCAACCTGCTGGTGGGCCGCTGGCTGCGCGACATAACCGACCGCAGCCTGCTCCCCCCGCAGGAAGAGCTGCTGACCGTTGCCCAGCACCACAACCGCTGCCGGTTCTGGCTGCTGGACATGCGCAGCCAGCAGGATTTTTCGTCCCTGCTGCTGGAGTGGCTGGGGTCCTTGCTGGCCCAGCAGGTAGTGTCGGTGCTGGGCTCACCGGTGTTCATTGCTTGCGTGGCCGACGAGAGCCACCGGGCCGAAATCGAAAGTATTGGCACCGAAACCCTACTGCGCCAGCAGGCCGCGCACGAGTTTTACCCCTACTTCTTCCACGACGAAGCCGCCGCCCGCATCTGGCTGACCGAAAGCCAGGACCACGAGCACCGCCCGCCCCAGCGCTAAGGACTACCTGATAGCCGGAAGCCGGAAGCCGCCAGCAGTCTGGGTCGCCGCTCCGAATGCTTGGGACCCCTCGCCAAATCTTTGGCATGGGGCGCCAACTAACTGGCGTGGGTTACCAAACCGTTGGCGTGGCTCTCTAAACGTTTGGCGAATCTCACCAAACACTTGGCGGGGAATTATCAGGATTTGGGGGCCGTCGCCAGTTCATTGGCCGTGCATGCCAAGCATTTGGCCCGGCCCAGTATATTTGGCTCCTACCGGATTTACTTCCTCCGGCCACCTACAGTTTATGGCGCAAGCCCGCATTCCCATCCCCGGTGCCAAAGATGCCCTGGGAGTTCTCACCCTCACGGCTGCCGTTGGCACCGGCATCACTAAAAAAGGCAAGGACTCGCTCATCGCCGGCGACCTGGCCACCGAGCTTCAGGCCGTGGCCGCGAAAGTGCCCGCTGCCCTGGCCGCGCATGAAGAAGCCAAAAAGCTGCAATTGCAGCTCGAAAAGCTCTACGAGCAGCGCGATGCCGTGGTGGCCGAGGCTCTGCCCTTCGTGCAGCGCGCTTCCAAGGCCCTGCAAGGCAACCTGGGCAAAGCCCGCCTGCGCGAAATGGGCGACTACGGCTTCACCGTGGACGACTCGCCTCAGGCCGCGAAGCTGCCGAAAAAGGCGTAAGTGCCCGCCACTCTCAGCCCACAAAAAGGCCCGCTGCGTGTGCAGCGGGCCTTTTTGTTTTTTCAGGTTCCTTAGTTTGCTTTGAAATCGCCGGTATTTAAGAAGTCCCTCTTGCCCGTACTTTTGAATAAACTCCCGCCCACCATGGAAAACGACATCAAGTTCCTGCGCATCCAGAACTTCAAGTCCATCAAGGATGTCACGCTCCTCCCCCGCCGCGTGAACCTGATTATCGGCGAGCCCAACGTGGGCAAATCGAACCTGCTGGAAGCCATGACACTGCTGGGCGGCATTACCTACGAGCAGACCGAGAAGTTCATGGGCAGCTTCATTCGCTACGAGGAGCCGCGGCAGCTGTTTTATGACAATCTGGTGGGAAATACGATTAAGGTGGAGACGGATAAGGATGTGGCGGTTTTGCTGTTTGAAAAGAAGTCTAAGAAGTTCGAGTACCTACTGTGTAACAAGGAGCTTTACAGCGAATTATTAACTGGCTTTCCTCCTACTACCAGCAATAGAACCACGCTGGCAGGCCACGCAACTGTCTTACCTAAAATCCCACTTGAGCAAATAAAAGCGGAAATGCACGATGGGTTTTCAGTTTCAACCCTTGCTCATACTTCATTCGGTGACGCAGCTAATAGCAAAGCTGAGCTTTATGATTTTGGATATGACTTACCGGTAGCTGTGCCACCAAAATCTTACGGATTCCACAAAAACGCACCGATTAGCCAAGATTCCGGCCACCACTCCCTTACGCCGCCCAATGGTAGCAACCTCCTCGAAATAATTCAAACACACCCCCGGCTCCGCCAGGAAATAGCCCAGATGTTCGAGCGATATGGCCAGAAGCTTCAGCTTCGCATGGATGAGCGGCGCATTGAAATCGTCAAAGACCAGGACGGCGTTATTTACTCCTACCCCTATTCCAGCGTAGCCGATACCCTCCAACGCATCATCTTCTACCTGGCTGCCATCGAGAGCAACGACGATGCCGTGCTGCTGTTCGAAGAGCCCGAGGCCCACTCCTTCCCGGTGTATGTGTCGAAGCTGGGCCGGCGCATTGTGGAGAGCCGCAACAATCAGTTTTTCATCGACACGCACAGCCCCTACCTCGTCACCGAGATACTGGAAACCATGCTGACCGACGACGCGCAGGCCGGCGAGCTGGCCATGTTCGCGGCCTACTACGAGGACCACCAAACCAAGGTGCATCAGCTCAGCGACGAGGAAATCCGCAGCATTCGCAACGATAGCATCGACGTGTTCTACAACATGAAGCGGTTCACGACCGGCGCGGCCCACAATGCCTGAAAACGTTCTGTTCGTGCCCGAGTGCCACGTCGATACCGCCCTTCACCCGCACCCTGCTGTCCGACCGCCTCACCTTCATCAACCACCAGCATGGCATCTCGAAAGTAGCCAACGTGCTGCGCCAGCAAGCCGAATCGGGCGGGGCGCGCTTCGTGGTAGGCATGGTCGATAAGGATAAAAAGTTCGCCGATGTACATTACCTGCGACCCTTCGCCGGCTCCCGGCCCGTAGCTGCTCGCTCCGGTCCCGATTGCCACTACCGCATCCATCAGCACCCGGCGCACCCCAACCACTACCTCATCGTGCTGGAGCCCGCCTGTGATACCTGGATTTTCGAGGCTGCTCAGGCCGCCGGGCTCAACCTGGCCCATTTCGGTCTCCCTCTCACCCTGCCGGCTTTCATCGAAGTAATGAAAGACGAAGATGCCGAAGACAACCCGCAGCTGATTCGCCTGCTGCGGGCTATCAAGCAGGCTCAGCCCGTCGCCTACCGCGAGCTGGCCGAGTTCGTGGCCGACATTATGGACCAGAACAGCAAGCTCTGGCGATAGCGCTACCCGCACAAAAAAGGCGGCCTCCCCGATGGGAAGGCCGCCTTTTTCATTTTCAGAAGTGGGATTAACTAGTCCACCAGCACGCAGCGGTTTTCCAGCAGGTCCTGCTCCACGGTTTTGTATTTCACGTCGCGCAGCACGCGGCCGTCCATGTACTGCACGTTCACTTTCTCGTTGCGGTTGGCCACTTTCTGGCTGCGCACGGGCACCTGCTTCTCCGCTACCTGAGGCGATTGGTAGTCGGGGCCGAAATCTTCGGGGCCAGCACCCAATGAGTCGAGGTTGCTCTCGTGCTCCACGGTGAGGCGGGGCGCGGGCTCCTCGTCTTCGAGGTAATAGTCGGGCTCGTCGTTGGTGCCCACCATGCTGGTGTTCACCGGCACGTCGGCGTGGAACAGGAAGGCCGTTGTCTCCTCGTTCACCTTGCCAATCATGCGCTTGAAGAGCTCAAACGACTCGAACTTATACACCAAAAGCGGGTCTTTCTGCTCGTATACTGCGTTTTGCACCACCTGCTTCAGGTCGTCCATCTGGCGAAGGTGCTGGGTCCAAGCCGTGTCGATTACGCTGAGCACCACCACTTTCTCCATCTGGCGAAGGATGTCGTGGCCGCCGGTGGCCTGGGCGCGGCGCAGGTTAGCAATGGCCTGCACCTGCTTCTTGCCATCGGTGAAGGGCACGGCGATGTTCTCGTAGGGCGCATTCTGGCTGAGCAGGTCATTCACCAGCGGCAGTGAGTTCGAGGCGATGTGCTCGTTCTTGCTCTGGAAATAGCCCAGGGCCTCTTCGTAGAGCTTCTGCGTGAGGGCGGGCACCTGCAAGTTCAAATCCTGCGCCGACAAATGCGTGTCGTAGCCAAACACCCGGATAACGGCCAGCTTGAAATCCTCGAAATCCCCCGTGATTTTGTGACCGGCGGAAATATCCTCGCTCACGTCGTAAATCATGTTGAGGATATCGACTTCCATGCGGTCGCCGTGCAGGGCGTTGCGGCGGCGCTTGTACACCACTTCGCGCTGGGCATTCATCACGTCGTCGTACTCCAGCAGGCGCTTGCGCGTGCCAAAGTTGTTCTCTTCCACCTTCTTTTGAGCCCGCTCGATGGAGTTGGTAATCATCGAGTGCTGAATCACCTCGCCTTCTTCCATGCCCATGCGGTCCATCAGCTTCGCAATCCGGTCGGAGCCGAACAGGCGCATCAGGTTGTCCTCCAGGCTCACGAAGAACTGCGAGGTGCCGGGGTCGCCCTGGCGGCCGGCGCGGCCCCGCAGCTGGCGGTCGACGCGGCGGCTTTCGTGGCGCTCGGTGCCGATGATGGCCAGGCCACCCGACTCCTTGGAAGTTTCGCGCAGCTTGATGTCGGTACCCCGGCCGGCCATGTTGGTGGCAATGGTGACGGTGCCAGGGAAGCCCGCGCCGGCCACAATCTCGGCCTCGCGCTGGTTCTGCTTGGCGTTCAGTACCTGGTGCGGAATGCCACGCAATTTCAACATCCGCGACATCAGTTCCGAGATTTCCACCGACGTAGTACCCACCAGCACGGGGCGGCCGGCTTCCACCAGTTTCTGGATTTCCAGGGCCACGGCGTTGTATTTCTCACGCACCGTTTTGTACACCTGGTCATCGCTGTCTTTGCGCGAAATCACCCGGTTGGTGGGAATCACCACCACGTCGAGCTTGTAGATTTCCCAGAACTCGCCGGCTTCGGTTTCGGCCGTGCCGGTCATGCCGCACAGCTTGTGGTACATGCGGAAGTAGTTCTGCAAAGTCACCGTGGCGTAGGTCTGGGTGGCGTCTTCCACGCGCACGTTTTCCTTGGCTTCGATGGCCTGGTGCAGGCCGTCGGAATAGCGGCGGCCTTCCATGACGCGGCCGGTTTGCTCGTCCACGATTTTCACCTTGCCGTCGTCGGTCAGGATGTACTGGTCATCCTTCTCGAACAGCGTGTAGGCCTTCAGCAGCTGGTTCACGGTGTGGACCCGCTCGCTTTTCTCGTTGTAGTCGCTCATCAGCTTGTCCTTCTGATGCAGCTTCTCTTCGGCCGAAAGCGTGGCGTTCTTCTCAATATCGGCAATGGCCATGCCGATGTCGGGCATGATGAACAGCTGCGGGTCTTCGCCCTGGGCCGTAATCAAATCGATGCCTTTCTCGGTCAGCTCAATCTGGTTGTTCTTCTCATCAATCGTGAAGAACAGCGGCAGGTCGGCCTTGGGCATCTGGCGCGAGTTGTCGGCCAGGTAGTGGTTTTCGGTGGCCAGCAGCACCGCGCGGTTGCCGCTTTCGCTCAGGAATTTGATGAGCGGCTTGCTCTTGGGCAGGCCGCGATGGGCGCGGAACAGCATGAGGCCGCCCTCACCATTCTTGTCGCCTTCCTCCACGCCGGTTTTGCCGGCCGCAATCTGCTTGCGGGCTTCCACGAGGTAGGCTTGCACCACCTTTTTCTGCTCGTCCACCAGGCGCTGAATGCGCGGCTTGAGCTGGTAGAACTCGTGCACATCGCCGCGTGGCACCGGGCCGGAGATGATGAGCGGCGTCCGCGCATCGTCAATTAGCACGGAGTCCACTTCGTCGACCATGGCGAAGTGGTGCTTGCGCTGCACCAGCTCCTCGGGGTCGCGGGCCATGTTGTCGCGCAGGTAATCGAAGCCGAATTCGTTGTTGGTGCCGTAGGTGATGTCGGCCTGGTAAGCGGCGCGGCGTTCCGGCGTGTTGGGCTGGTGCTTGTCAATGCAGTCCACCGTGATGCCGTGGAACTCGAACAGCGGCGCGTTCCATTCGGAGTCACGCTTGGCCAGGTAGTCGTTCACCGTCACCAAGTGTACCCCGCGCTTGGAAAGCGCGTTCAGGAACGAGGGCAAAGTCGAAACCAGCGTTTTACCCTCACCCGTGGCCATTTCTGAGATTTTGCCCTGGTGCAGCACCACGCCGCCGATTAACTGCACGTCGTAGTGTACCATGTCCCAGGTGATTTCGGCCCCGCCGGCCAGCCATTTGTTGGCCCACACGGCCTGGTCGCCCTGGATGCTTACGTTGGCTTTGCGGCTGGCGTACTCGCGGTCGTACTCGGTGGCAGTTACCACCAGCTGGCCGTTTTCCTTGTAGCGGCGGGCCGTTTCCTTCACAATGGCGAAGGCCACGGGCAGCACTTCCAGCAGCACGGCTTCGAGGTCCTTGTTGCGCTGCTTTTCCAGCGCGTCAATTTGCTCGAACAACACCTCTTTCTGGGCCACGTCCAGTTGGGGCTGGGTGTCAATCTGCTGGTGCAGGCCGCCAATCTGCCCGTCGAGGACGGCGAGGTGCTCGGCAATGCGGGCGCGCACGGCATCGGTCTGGGCGCGCAGCTGGTCGTCGGTCAAGCCGGCCAGTTTGGCATACTCGGCATTAATCAGCGCCACGTAGGGCACGATTTCTTTCAAATCGCGCTCCGACTTGGAGCCAAATATTTTGGCGACGGTCTTGCCTAGGAATTCAAACATCAGGTAGTTTTATTAACGATTAGCGCCGGGGCGCACCCCAAATTTACGGAGCGTTCCGCTAAAACCGTCCCAAAACAAAAAGCTCCGCCAATTTGGCGGAGCTTTGTTGTGCGGTAACGCAGTTATTTAAAGAACGTCATGCTGAGCCTAGCCGAAGCATCTCGCATGCAATAGTGACTTAATCGATTGGATTACTACCACACGCGAGATGCTTCGGCTTCGCTCAGCATGACGTTCTATTCCGGCTGCGGCGAGCGGCTCACCAGCTTCTCCACCAGCGCGGTGCTACCCGAAATGACGGGCCGCACGGGCTTGGCGGCGTTTTCTTTCTCCGTCAGTTTTTTATACAGCGTCAGGGCCTGGGCTACCACCTGGTCCATATTGTAATACTTGTAGGTGGCCAAACGGCCTACGAAATGCACGTTGGGCGTCTCATCGGCCAGCTTCTTGTACTTGTTGTACAGCTCGGCGTTTGCGGACATCGGAATGGGGTAGTACGGGTCGCCTTCGGCTTTGGGGTACTCGTACACGACGGCCGTTTTGGGGTGTTCCTGACCGGTGAGGGCCTTGAACTCGGTGATGCGCGTGTAAATGTTATCGTTGGGATAGTTCACTACGGGGGCAGCGAGGTGCTTTTCCTTGTTCAGTGTTTCGTGTTTGAATTCGAGCGAGCGGTAGGGTAGCTTGCCAAATTTGAAGTCAAAATACTCATCCACCGGGCCGGTAAAAATCATCTCCTTGAAGGGAATGAAGTCCATGATTTCGTGGTAGTCAGTATTCAGCATCACCTTGATGTTGGGGTGGTTGAGCATGTTGTCAAACATCCGGGTGTAGCCATGCAAGGGCATGGCCTGGTAGGTATCGGTGAAGTAGCGGTCGTCGCGGTTGGTGCGGGTGGGAACGCGCGAAGTCACGGATTTGTCGAGCTGCGAAGGGTCGAGGCCCCACTGCTTGTTGGTGTAGTTCTTGAAGAATTTGTTGTAGAGCTCGCGGCCTACCTTGCTCACCACCACGTCTTCGGATGTCTTGATGACATCAATATGCTCGGCCACGGAGGCAAAGAACTCATCGAGCTCGAAGCTGGTCAGATTCAGGCCGTAGAGCTTGTTGATGGTGTCGAGGTTAATGGGCATGGGTACGAGCTGCCCATCGACGGAAGCCAGCACGCGGTGCTCGTAGGGCCGCCAGTCGGTGAAATTACCGAGGTATTCGAATACGTCTTTCGAATTGGTATGAAAGATGTGCGGACCGTACTTGTGTACCAGAATGCCATCCTCGTTGTAATGGTCGTAGGCATTGCCGCCGATGTGGCTGCGCTTGTCAATGATGAGAACTTTTTTGTTGCTGCGGGTTGCCAGCCGCTCGGCCAGCACGCTGCCGGCAAAACCGGCCCCAACGATGAGATAATCGAACATGGTGCGTAGGGTATGGAAGTGAAGTAGGAAGAGGCTTATCGAATGATTAGGAACTGATAATTGAACACGAAGCTTGGGCTTGCCGGCTTAGTGGGCCGGCGTGATGGGCGGCAGGTTTACCTCCGACACTTTGGTGGCCATCAGCGGCTGGTGCGCCTGGGTGGTAGTGGCGGCATCGGGCGTTTTGGCGGCCAGGCGCTGCTGCATCAGGTCTACCATGGCCTGCCAGGTCTGGTCCCAGGAAATAGTGGCCAGGTAATCGTCGGTGCGCTGCTGCCAGTCGGCATCGGTGCGCTGGGTCAGGGCCTTTTCGATGGCTTTGCCAAAATCGGCCGCGTTATCGGCAATGTGCACGAGGTTCAGGTCGCCGTAGGGCCGCACCACATCGCGAATGGGCGTGCTCACTACCGGGTTGCCGGCGGCCAGGTACTCGGGGGTTTTGGTCGGCGAAATGAACTTCGTGCTTTCGTTATCCGCGAATAGCAACGTGGCCACATCCCAACCCTTGAGGTAGGCCGGAAGTTCCTGGTAATCCTTGCCGCCGAGGTAGTGCACGTTGGCCGGGCGGGGCAGGTTGGCCGGGTCAATCTTTACCACCGGCCCGATAATGACAAACTGCCACTCCGGGTGCTGCTGGGCTAAGTCGCGCAGCAATTCGATATCCAGGCGCTCATCTACCACGCCAAAAAAGCCGATGCGCGGGTGCGCGATGCCCACCTGGTCGACGGGCTCGGGCAGCGGGCCGCGGGCCTGGCCGAAGTGGGCCTTGTCGATGCTGCTGGGAAAGGCGTGGGCATCGGGGTGCTGCTCGCGCTTGGCCTCGTACAGCGTTTGACCACCCGTGAATACGAGGTCGGCTTTCTGGAACAGCTCCTGCTCACGGCTTTTGAGCTCGGGCGGCGCGAATTTGAAATTCGCCAGCTCGTCCATGCAGTCGTATACGGTCAGGTCGGGGTGAAACTGGCGCGACTTGCCCAGCGCCATCGGCGTGTAGTACCAGAAAATATACCGGCTAACGCCCTGTTCGTTGAAATAATGGCTTAGTATTTCGAACTGGGCCTGGTCGGCGGCCACCTCGTCGGCACGCAGCCGGTGGGGCAGATGCACCACCACCACCTTCAGGCCATGCTGTCGCTCCTTTATTTCGATATGCGGCTCAACCAGGTTATCGTCGTGATAAAAGGCATCTTCGACGTAGAATACCCGGCCATGCCGGGCAAAGCGCGACAGCAAATGCTGGGGCCGCTGCCACACAAAATCCCAATGCAGGTGCGCAAAGCACACGAGGTCGGGCAAGGTATAGGGAACACTAATTCCGGCAACTGAGTCGCTGGGCCGGGCAGCGGTAGCAGAGGCGCGTGAGGGCACATCCACCGTCGAAGAAGGGGGCATGAAAACGGACAGTAATGAGGAATTTCGCGCCGCGCCGGGATGATTCGCAACCTGCGCGGCCGGGACGCTTGCTAACCTATACGGTGCCCTCCGGCCAAAGGATATAGTTCAGCTTACTTTACTAAAGCGTCACCGAAACCTCACTTTATCAATGCGATATACAGTTACCCTTATTTTTGAGTAGCGGTAGGGGGCATAAGCAGGCACTGCCATTCCACGGCGTCCTGCCAGCCGGCAGCCGTGCGTAACCAGGCCTGCCGGGTGCCTACGCGTCGAAATCCCGCCGCCCGAAACAGCTTCATACTAGCTTTATTATCGTCCCCTACGGTGGCGTATAATTGATGCAGGCGCAATACCTGCCGGGCATAATTTTTCAGCAGCTCCAACGCTTGTTGGGCGTAGCCATGCCGCCGCTGGCTGGCCAGAATGGTGATGCCCACGCCGGTCCGCTGGTGCAGCGGGTCGTAGTCGAACAGGTCGATTACGCCCACGGCCGGGCTGCCAATTTCAGTAGTAATCACGAGGCGCAACTGGCGCACTACGTAAAAATCTTCGGTAGCGTGAGCCAGGTATTGGCGCAGGGCGTGGCGCGATACCGGTGCCAGGGTGTCGGACACGCCCCAGATGTCCCGGTCATTCTCAAGCGCGTAGAGAAATTCCAGGTCGTCGGGTTCGAGGGCGCGCAGTGTAATCATGGGCCTTAAGTAGTCGTTCAAAAGTAAACGGGTTATCAGTTGCTCGTTGTTAGTTGTTGGTTGTTGGTCAACTGTTTACCGACCACCTAACAACCGACAACTAATGACTAACAACTTAAAGAGTGCCTTCGAAAACCCGCGTGGCCGGGCCGCTCAGCCAGACATTGGCAAAGCCGCCGTTGGGCAGCTGCTCAAACGAAACCTCCAGCTCGCCGCCCATCGTTTGCAGGCGCACCGGCGAGGTGGCCCCGCGTTGGGAAGCTGCCAACGCCACGGCCGTTACGCCCGTGCCACAGCTCAGGGTTTCGTCTTCCACGCCACGCTCGTAGGTGCGCACGGGCCAGGGCTGGGCAGGGTCGGCGGGCACCTCGACGAAGTTGACGTTGGTGCCGGCCGGGTCGTAGGCCGGGTCGTAGCGGATGTCGTGGCCGGTGCCGTATACGTTGAATTCGGCCAGGCCGTGGCCCTCGGCAGGGTCAATAAAATGAATGTGGTGGGGCGAGCCCGTGTGCAGAAATACATCGTTCTCCCCTACCCCGGCGCGTTGCGGCGCAGCCACGTCAATCATGCGCAGGCGCACGGTGCCGTCGGGCTCCACGCGGGCATCGTGGGGGCCATCGACGGCCAGGAAATGGGTTTGGTCGCTGATTAGGCCCAGGAATTTGGCGAAGGCCACGGTGCAGCGCCCGCCGTTGCCGCACATAGAGCTGGGGCGGCCATCGGCATTAAAATACACCATCTCGAAGTCAAAATCCGGCTTATTGCGCAGCAGAATCAGCCCATCGGCCCCGATGCCGAACCGGCGGTAGCAAAGCCGGGCAATCAGGGCCTGGTCGGTTTCGTCGAAGGCGCGGGCGCGGTCGTCAATCATGACAAAGTCGTTGCCGGTGCCCTGGTATTTGTGGAACTGCATAGAAAACAAATTATGCCGCAAAAGTAACAGTATGAAGAGCGTAGCACCTTGCTCGCGAGGTTCCGTGCCGCGAACTGCCCAACGCTACCGGTGCTCGCGCTCGTACTGGTAGCCGCGGTATTTCATGCGCTGTTCCCAGCGCTTACGCTTGGGGGCGATGCTGCCGCGCAGGTATTTCTCGATGACCAGGGCGGCGCAGGGGGCGGCGGCCGTGGCACCGAAACCAGCATTTTCGAGGTAGACGGCGATGGCAATAGTGGGGTTGTTGGCCGGGGCGAAGCCGACGAAGGTGGCGTGGTCGTCGCCCTCATCGTTTTGCACGGTGCCGGTTTTGCCGGCTACCGCAATGCCCACATCGGCCAGGCTGGAAGTGGCAGCGGTGCCGCCGCGCTGCATCACGGCCAGCATGCCGGGTACCAGGGCTTCCAGATTCACGCTGTCGATGAGGGTGTGGTGTTTTTCGAGGAAGCGCGGCAGGGGGCCGCCGGTGCCCACGCTGCGCACGAAATGCGGCGTGTAGTACCAGCCCCGGTTGGCGATGATGGCCATCATATTGGCCATTTGCAGGCCGGTGAGGTTGATTTCGCCCTGCCCCACGCTGAGGGAATAGATGGAGCGGTACTTCCAGTGGCGGGTGCGCCGGGCCTTGTCGTAGAAAGCCGGGGTGGGCAGAAAGCCAGCCTGCTCGCGGGGCAAATCGACGCCGAGCAGCGTGTCGAGCCCGAACGACTTGGCGTAGCGCTGCCAGGCCGCGAGGTTGGCGTGGCGGGCGGCCGTGGTGTCGGTCACCAAGCTGTCGGGCACGCGCTCAATAAGCTTGCGCATCACCTGGTAGAAGTACGGGTTGCAGCTGTATTGCAGGGCCATGGTGAGGTTGCGGGCCCTGGGGTGATGGTGCACGCAGCTGATGAGCGACTGGTCGCACCGATAGGAGGTGCCGGGCCGGGTGGCTCCCAGCTGCAGGGCCACGGCCGCGTTCACGAGCTTGAACACCGAGCCGGGCGGGTTGGCCAGCGTGGCCGAGCGGTTGAGCAGGGGCATGTCCTCGTTTTCGAGCAGCTTGCGGCGCGTGCCGGCGCGGTCGGGCGCGGTGAGGACACTGGGTGCGAAGGTGGGGGCCGATACGGCGCACAGCACTTCGCCGGTGCGCGGGTCGAGAGCCACGAGGTAGCCTTTGCGGCCGGCCAGCAGGCTTTCGGCGTAGGCCTGCAGCCTGGCATCGACGCTCAGGTGCAGGTCCTGGCCCGGCTGGAAGGCAGTATCGGCGGCCCAGGTGCCGTGCGCCTGGCCCAGCGTGTCGAGCAGCGGATGCAGGTAGCCGCGGTGGCCATTGAGCAGGCTGTTGTAGTAGGTTTCGACGCCGCCGTTGCGCAGGCGGTAGAACCGGCCGCGCCGGTAGCGTTGCGCAGAATTCAGAAACGGCTGGGCCTGGCTGTAGCTGTAGCCGAGAACGGGCGCGCCCGTGCTGGTGGTGTAGGTGCGCCGCGTGCGCTGCTCCAGCTTCAGCATGGGCCACTCCGGCTGGTGCGCCTGAATTTTTTTGGCCTCCGCATTCGTCAGCAGCAACTTCACGCCGCCGCGGGGGCGGGCCCCTTCGTAGGGCAGCGCGGCCTCGATGCGCCTCCACAGGGTGCTGTCGCGCCAGCCGAGCAGGCGGTTGAGCTTGAGGGAATCGAGGGGCGGCCGGAGCGGCAGGGCGAGCAGGTAGACGGGCCGGGTGGCTACCAGCACCGAATCGTTGCGGTCGAGCACGCGGCCGCGCCGGGGCGCTTCCGATACGTCGCGGCGCGGCGTGAGGGGCCCGAAGGTGGAGTCTTGCACGGCGGGCGGCAGCTCCACCTGCTGCCCCGGCGACGAGCAGGCGTTCAGCAACAGCATAAACGCCAGGAGGCAGGATTTCCAGGGAAAAACTGTAAGCATCGGGTAAAGCTAGGGTTCTGCTCGCAGGTACGTAGAGTATCTTCGTTTGACTAGCTCGCTTAGCCTTTTAATGCAGCCGAAGCAGAGACGAACTGTTATTATGAGACGTTACGCCGCTGGGGTTATAGCGCGGGCTGCACCAGACCCGGCAGGCGCTGGACGAGCAGAAGTTTACGCTCCGCTCGGCCATCGAGGACCAGAAGAAGGAGTTTGCCGGGCTGGAAGCGGAGCTGCGGCAGCTGGAAAGCAGCACCGGCAAAATCACCCGTCGGCCGGCTGAAATCCGGCAGGAGATTCTGGTGGCCGTGGCGGCCAGCGAGGCCGAAATCCCCTTTTTGGCCGAGGTGCTGCAGGTGAAGCCCACCGAGCGCGCCGTGTGGAACGAGGCCCTCGAAAAGCTGCTGCACGGCACCGGCCTGAGCCTGCTGGTGCCCGAGCGGCTGTATTCGGCGGTGCGGGCCTACGTGCACGAGCAGCGCGACCTGCGCGGCAAAATCGTGTTTCACCGCGTGGCGGGCAAGGCGCCGCCCACTATTTTCCCCGACGAGCGCACGGTGTGGGGCAAGTTCGAATTCAACCCCGACAGCGACTACGCCGCCTGGGCCGAGCACCACATCGCCACCCGCTTCGACCACTGGCCAGCAACCCGCGCGAGCTGGAAATCGCGCACTTTGCCGCCGTCATTCAGCCCTTCATCCTGGAGCTGCGCGACCAGGAAAAATGGCGGCTCGAAGTCACCGACGTGCGCAACTGGTCGAGCTTCAAGGCCCGCGAATACTACCGGGCCGACAACGCCTCGAAGCAGGTGTACGAAAGCTCGGGCAGCCTCTCGGGCGGCGAGGGGGCGCAGCTGGCCTACACAGTGCTGGGCGCGGCCATTGCCTACCAGTTCGGCATCAACCGCGCCTCGGGCGGGCACCGCTCGTTCCGGTTCATCGTGATTGACGAGGCCTTCAGCAAGCTCGACGAGGACAAATCAGCCTACCTGCTCAAGCTCTGCGCCAGCCTGGGCCTGCAGCTGATGGTGGTGACGCCGCTGACCTCGCTGCACCTGCTGGAAAAAGGCGTGCGCGTGATTCATTGGGTGACCAAGGCCAAGCAGGACCCGCGCCGCTCGGTGGTGCGCGACATTCCCATCCGGGTGTACCAGGCCGAAAAAGCGGCCCTGCTCGCCGCCGCCGAAGCTGCCCATGATTAGCCTGCCCGAGCTGCGGGCCAAGGCCCAGCGGCAGTACGTGGGCGTGCTGCGGGCGCAGCTGGCGGGCGAAAACCCATTTCCGCTGCCCATCCGGGCCAGCAAGGCGCTGGACCGCACCCTGGGCGGCCCGCACATCTACGAGCAGCAGGCCGAGCTGCTGGCGCAGTCCAAAAACCGCACGGGCCACGGCTACACGCTCGGCACCAAGCCCAACCGCCGCACCGGCCAGAGCGAAGTGAGCCGCATCGAGTTCGAAACGCAGGCCGATTTTCTGGGATTTATCGGCCAGCAAACGGAGTTCGACCGGTTTGTGGCCAACGCCGCCCGCACGGCCGCCGCGCTGCCCGAACTGCTGCCGCTGCTGCACCAGTCGCCCCGCCTGCTGCTGGACCACGCCGCCGACTGGCCCGACCTGCTGCTGGTGTGCGCCTATTTCAAAACCAACCCGCAGCCCAACGCGGACGTGCGCGGCCTACCGGTGGCCGTGCCCACCAAGTTCATCGAGCAGCACCAAACGGCCCTGCGCCCGCTGCTCGACTGGCTGATTCCAGATTTCATCCGGCCGGAGGAAACCGACTTTTTTCGCCGCTTCCACCTGCTGCTGGAAGAACCGAGCATCAGGCTCCGGTTTCTGGATGCCGCCCACCGGCTGCACCCGGCCGTATCGCAGCTGAGCTTGTGGGCCAGCGAGTTTCGGCAGCTAAACCTGACCGTGCGCCGGGCGTACATCATTGAAAACCTCACTTCTTTTCTGGCCTTTCCCTTGGTTGATGATGCCGTGGCCATTGGGGGGGCGGCTTCGCCGTGAGCCTGCTGACGGGAGCCGAATGGCTGGGCGAAAAGTCCCTTTTTTATTGGGGCGACAGCGACGTGCACGGCTTCCAGATTCTGGCGCAGCTGCGGTCGCATTTTCCCACTGCGCAGTCGCTGCTGATGGATGAGGCCACCTTCGCGCGGTACCACGGCGGTGCCACGGGCGGCAGTTTCACCCAGCAAATATTGCCTGACCTGACGGCGGCCGAGCAGCAGCTGTATCAACTGCTGCTGGAAACCAACGCCCGGCTGGAACAGGAGAAACTGCCGTTGCGCTACGTGACCGCCACCGTGCAGCGAACTGCGGCAAACGGCTGACAGCACCCCAGACGCCTCGCCCTACCGGGCACGGCCCCTACCTTTGCCGCCTGCTTATGTACGACTTTCTCACCACCTCCCCCTGGCCCGACTACGAGCTGATTGATTCCGGCAACTTTCAGAAGCTGGAGCGTTTTGGCAAATACCTCCTTGCCCGCCCCGAGCCGCAGGCCATCTGGGACCCGCACCTGCCCCTCACGGAGTGGGAAAAGGCCGATGCTGCTTTCGCCCGCGCCCCCGGCTCCACCGAAAAAGGCCAATGGCGCCTCAAACCCGCTATGCCCGAGCAGTGGCTCATCGACTACCAGCGCCCCGATGGCCTGAAGCTGAAGTTCCGGCTGGGCCTGTCGTCGTTCAAGCACGTCGGGCTGTTTCCGGAGCAGGACCCCAACTGGCAATTCATTTACAACCAGACCCGGAAGCGCCGCGCCAAACTGCCCCGCGTGCTGAATCTGTTTGCCTATACGGGCGCGGCCACCCTCGCCGCCCGCGCCGCCGGGGCCGATGTCACGCACCTCGATTCGGTGAAGCAGGTCAACTTCTGGGCCCGCGACAACATGGAGGCCAGTCAGCTCGACGGCGTGCGCTGGCTGGTGGAAGATGCCATGAAGTACGTGCGCCGCGAAGTGAAGCGCGGCAGCAAGTACCAGGGCCTCATCCTCGACCCGCCCGCCTACGGCCGCGGCCCCAACGGCGAGAAATGGCAGCTCGAAGATGAGCTGAACGAACTGCTAAAGCTCAGCCAGCAGCTGCTCGACCCCGAGGACCATTTCTTTGTGGTGAACCTGTATTCGCTGGGCTTCTCGGCCCTGATTCTCGACAACCTGACCACCGCTATTTTCCCCGGCGAGAAGGCTGTGCGCGAGCTGGGCGAAATTTATCTGCACGATGCCGGCCAGCGGAAACTGCCGCTGGGCACGTTCTGTCGGTTTGCGACGTAGCGCGAACTTTTAGTCCGCGCTGGCTTTTCCCCGTCACGACCATGACCATTCGCATCGCCACGCTTGCTGAAATCGACGCGCTGAACGCGCTGGTGGAACGGGCCGTGCGCGGGCTGAGCACGGGCTACTATACCCCGGCGCAAATCGACAGTGCCCTGCGCTACCTGTTCGGCATCGATACCCAGTTGATTCACGATGGCACCTATTACGTGGCCGAAATCGACGGCCAACTCGCTGGCTGCGGCGGCTGGAGCCAGCGCCGCACCCTCTACGGCGGTGACCAAAGCAAAGCCACCGCTGACCCGCTCCTTGACTCTGCCCGCGAAGCCGGCCGCATCCGCGCCTTTTTCGTGCACCCGAACTTTGCCCGCCGGGGGGTGGGTCGGGCCATTCTGGCAGCTTGCGAAGCGGCGGCACTGCAGGCCGGTTTCCAACGGCTGGAGTTGGCCGCCACCCTGCCCGGCGAACCCTTATATTACGCCCTGGGATATACGCCTGACGAACGGACGAACATTTCCTTCCCCGACGGCCAGTCGCTCCCGATTGTCCGCATGCACAAACCTCTGATTTGAACCCGCTGCCCCTCATGCACGCCCATCCCCGCCGCCTCGCCCTCATCGACATGGGCACCAATACCTTCCACCTGCTCATTGTGGAAATGCCCACTATGCCCGGCCAGAAACCGCTGGTGTTGCTGCGTACCAAAGCCGGCGTGCGGCTGGGCGAAGGCGGCATCAGCCGGGGCGAAATCACGCCCGAAGCCTACGCCCGCGCCCTGCACACGCTGGCCGGCTTTAAAGAGGAAATGGAGCTGCACGAGGTGACGGAAATCCGCGCCACGGCCACCAGCGCCATGCGCGTAACCCGCAACGGGCCGGATTTGGTGCGCGACATCTTCGAGCAGACCGGTATTCAGGTGACGGTGATTGACGGCGACCGCGAGGCCGAATTGATTTGCGCGGGCATCCGCCAGGCCGTGCCACTGGGCACCGAGCATCATCTGCTAATGGACATCGGCGGGGGCTCGGTGGAGCTCATTATTGCCAATGAAACCACTATTTTCTGGAAGCAAAGCTTCGAAATAGGGGCTCAGCGTCTGCTAGACCGATTTTTTCCGGAGCCCAGCGGCATATTTCCCGCCGCCGCCGTAGAGGCCGAGCAGGAATACCTGAATGCCACGCTCACACCCCTCGTCGAGGCAGTACATCGCTACAAGCCCGTGAGTTTGGTAGGCGCATCCGGCAGCTTCGACAGCCTGGCTGATATGCAGGTGGGCCAGATTCGCGCTGAAGCCGAGCTCCCGCCCTATACTGAGTTGGAGCTGAGTAGTTTCCAGACCAGCTACCGGCACCTGCTCGCCGGCAACCACGCGCAGCGGGCGGCGCTGCCCGGCATCCTGCCCATGCGGGCCAACATGCTGGTGGTAGCCACCGTGCTGATTGATTACGTGCTGGGCATCACCGAAATCACCCGCATCCGCACTTCAGCCTACGCGTTGAAAGAAGGGCTTCTGGCCGAAATGTTGGTCGCTTAATTCCCCGCCATGACGTTTACCTACACCCAGCTTTTCAGCTTCACCGAAAGCATCTTCCGTAGCATCGGCTGCCCCGAAGCCGATGCCACGCTGGCCACCGAAACCCTCCTTTCTGCCGATTTGCGCGGCATCGACTCGCACGGCGTGGCCCGCCTGGTGGGCTACGTGCGCCTCTGGGAAGCCGGCCGCATCAACGCCACGCCCCGCGTGGGCATCACCTACGAAACGCCCAGCACCGCCGTGGTGGACGGCGATGGCGGCCTCGGCCTCGTGGTGGGGCCCCGAGCCATGCGCATTGCCATTGAGAAAGCGCAGCAAGTGGGCTCCGGCTGGGTTTCGGTGAAGAACTCCAACCACTTCGGCATTGCCGGCTACCACGCCATGCTGCCCCTGGCGCACGACATGATTGGCATTGCCATGACCAACGCCTCGCCGTTGGTAGCCCCCACTTTCTCGCTCGACCGCCTGCTGGGCACTAACCCCATTGCCGTGGCCGTGCCCGCCGGCGAGCAGCCCGATTTCGTGGCCGACATGGCCACCACCACCGCCGCCAACGGCAAGCTCGAAATTGCCCAGCGCAAAGGCCTGCCCCTGCCCGAAGGCTGGGCCCAAACCGCCGACGGCCAACCCAGCACCGACGCCAACGCCGTGAAAAATGGCGGCGCGCTCCTGCCGCTGGGCGGAGCCACCGGCTCGCACAAAGGCTACGCCCTGGGCAGCATCGTGGATATTTTCTCGGCTGTGCTGTCGGGCGCAAACTATGGGCCGTGGGTGCCGCCGTTCGTGGCTTTTCTGCAACCCTCGGCCAATCCGGTGGGCCAGGGCCTGGGGCACTTCTTCGGGGCGATGCGCGTCGATGCCTTCCGGCCCGCCGACGAGTTTAAGGCCCACATGGATAACTGGATTACGACCTTCCGCAGCGCGCAAGCCGTGGAAGGCAAGCACGTCTTAATTCCCGGCGACCCGGAGCGCGAAATGGCCGAGCGCCGGCTGTTGGACGGCATTCCGCTGCTGGATGCCGTGGTGCAGGACCTGGAAGGCTTGGGAGCCAAGTTTGGGGTGAAGCTGTAGTCGCAACCAGCCACAAAAAGAGCCCTTCGCATGATGCAAAGGGCTCTTTTTGTGTAGATAAAGAAATGTTACGAAACGCCGTTGGCGGCCTGCGGCACCAAGGCAGCAATGGCCGCATCCTGGTTCAGGAATCTGGACGAGTAGCCGGCATCCGATTTATTCAAAAACAGGCAGGTACCGCCCGTTACGGTTTCAATAATCTGGTCTTTCAGCTCCATTGGCAAGGCGGGGCAGCCGAGGCTACGGCCCAGGCGGCCGTTCTGCTTAATGAAGGCTTCGCTCACATAATCAGCCCCGTGCATCACCACCGAGCGGGATTCGGCATTGGTATTAAAGCCTTCATCCAGGCCCTGAAGCTTGAGCGAGCGGCCGTGCTTACCCTCGTACTCGCCGCCCGTGGCGTAGAAGCCGAGGCTGCTCATGTTGCTCTGGTCGGTATTGGAGAAGTTGGTGGCTTCGTTCTCGCCGGAGTTGTGGCCGTGGGCCACGAGGGTATGGAACAGGATTTCGTGCTTGGCCAGGTCAAGCACCCACAGGCGCTTTTCCGTTGAGGGCAGGTCGAAGTCGATAACGGTCAGTAGCTGCTTGTTTTCGGCGAGCTTGCCCTGCTGGCGCAGGTTGAGGTAGCCGGTCATGGCCTTGGCAAAGGTTTCGAAGCGCAAGCCCTCCTGCTCAGCCCCCAAGGCCTTGTAGGTGGCGTGCAGCTCCTGGTCGAAGGCGTTTTGGGGAGTTACGGCCACTTTGGGCAGGCGCAGCTCGTGATTCGAGCTACCGGCCATGGATTCCGTAACCGTACCAGCCATGGGAGTGGCCAAAAACAACGATGCCAGAAAAGGCAACACGCGCCGCGCAACCCGCTGGGCCCGCCGCTGCGAAACTCGTTTCCGCTGAATTACGCTGGTTTGATGCATGATTTTTCCGGTTGACTGAGAATAAAAAGAACCGGTCGTCGCCAAAGCGACAGGCAGGTTCCGGGCTGTATACGAGACTCCACGCTCGTAGGCTGTCAATTAGAACGCCTGCCTGAGTCAAAAGATTCCGAATGCCCGGTTCCGGCAGTGCCCTCACCGCCAGCCGCGCGCCAGAAAACGCCGCCCGGCCGCTGCCCCATCCAGCCAGCGCGAGCTCAGGCCCGGCCCGCTCAGCAGCAGCATACTGCCCACCCGCACGCTGGCAATAATAGCCTTGAACTGCGCGGGCGGCAGGGCCGGGCAGCCCCGGCTGTAGCCCAGGTGCCCGTGCCGGCGGATGTATTCCGGGCTGGCATAATCGGCGGCGTGCAGCACCACGTACCGGTCGTAGGCATTGGCATTCTGGCCTTTGTCCAGCCCCTCAATGCGGCGCGAGTAGCCGTGAATGCCATCGTAGGTATCGGCGGTGCGGTAGAAGCCGAGCGAGGTGCAGGCCGACGCTTCGATATTGGAGAAGCGGCGGGCCCGCAGGTGGCCCGAGCCCTCGCCGTGCGCCACCAGGCTGCGGTGCAGCACGCGGGCATTGGCCAAATCGAGCACCCAGAGGCGCTCGGTGGTATTGGGCAGGTCCATGTCGGCCACGGCCAGCAGGCCGGCGCGCTCGATGCGGCCCGTGGGGTGCAGCGTGAGGTAGCCCACGCAGGCCTGCTCCAACACTTCGGGGCGCAGGGCGGCGGCGGCCGGCCCCAGGGCGGCATGCAGCTGTCGAATGGCTTGGCGCAGGGTATCGGGCACGTCGGGCAGGACCGGAACTGGCGTGAGGACCAACGAATCGGGAATGGCAGCAGTCACCACAATCGATTTTGCGGCCACACGCGCAGTCAGTGGCAGAGGCCCATTGGACCGCTCATCAGCCCGCAGCTGGCAACCCGTGACGAGTAGTAGAATTACGACGCATTTCAGCAACAGACGCTTAGTAATCAGCGACCTGGTCGCCGCCTCTATTCTTTTTAGCCCAAACATATACCTGAAAGTACGGCTGAGGCTGGCATTACTACGGCTGTATCCCGTCCAGCGAAGGTTTTGTGGCAGCTTGAGGGGGTAAAATTTCAGCTTGCGCGATAATGGGTGAAACAGGCGGGCAGCCCATTGGCAAGAAAAAACAGAACCAGTCCTAAAAGCTCAACTATTGCGCAAGTTTGATTAGCCGGAAAGTGCAATATATCATGCACACAAAATTATGATATTGCTAGGTCATTAAGTCAGTTTTAACTACCTTAACGAGCAAATCAGGGATAAAAGAGCCATTTTTCTTATATCCCCGTCGTAACTGTACGCTTCTTTTTTTCACCATAAAACCCAATTCCCACATCATGATGCACTTTTCCCCGTATTTTGATTACCGCAAACGATTCCGGTACGCGGCGCTGCTGATTTTAGCTCTGTTATTCGCAGGAAATCAGCAGGTTAAAGCCCAGCAGGTCGTACTGCAAGGTTTCTGGTGGGACTACTGGAACGCGAACTACCCCAATGGCTGGGCAAACTACATTGCCGACCTGGCCCCGCGCCTGAAAGCCATGGGAATTGACGCGGTATGGATGCCGCCAACTATCAAAAGTCCCAACCAGGGCAACGGCTACTCGCCCTTCGACAACTACGACCTGGGCGACAAGTACCAGAAGGGTTTTCTGGCTACCCGCGTGGGCAACAAGGACGAGCTGCTGCGCGGCGTGGCCATTCTGCACGCCAACGGCATCGACGTGGTGCAGGACATCGTGCTGAACCACAACGACGGCGCGGGCTCGGCTAACGGCGCGGGCGGACAGGACCCGGCGGCGTACGAAGACTTCACGACCAGCAAGTACAAGAACTTCCGCTACGTGAGCTACGGCTCGCCGGCCACGGATGAGTCGGCGGCCAACTACCTTGCCCGCAGTGGGCGCTTCTCCAAGAACTGGCAGAACTTCAACCCCAACCCCGGCAACAATTCCACCAGCGGCGACCTGAACCAGATACTTTTCGGGCCCGACATCAGCTACTACAACGGCTCGTACGGCCAAAGCTCCAACGCTACCTTCAACCCCGCGCAGGGCGCCGACTACATGCGCAACAAGGAGCGCGAATGGCTGATTTGGTACAAGAAGCAGGTTGGCTTCGACGGCGTGCGGCTCGATGCGGTGAAGCACTTCCCGTCCTTCGCCATGGAAGACTTTCTCTACAGCCTGCAGAACAGCGCCGGCTGGGCCAACGGCGGCCCCACCATGTACGCCGTGGGCGAATGGGTGGGCGGCTCGGCCCAGCTGGACCAGTGGTGCACCGAGGTGCAGGACCGCGCCGGCACCTTCGACTTTGGGCTGCGCGACGGCATCTACTCCATGGTGAGCGGGGGCGGTAATTTCAACCTGGGCAACCTGCCCGGCTACCAGCAGGGCCGGCGCGTGGTGCTCACCAATGGCACCTACGTGCACCGCACGGTGCCCTTCGTGAACAACCACGACACGTTCCGCCCGCAGGTAGACGCCACCGGCAACTACACCGGCTGGAACGGCAGCTCGGAGCTGGCCCCCCACATCGACCCGTTCGACCCGCGCCTCTCGCCCGCCTACGCCGTGATGCTGGCCGTGGACGGCTCGCCCCAGCTGTTTTTTGAGGACCTGTTCAACATCGGCAGCACCGGCAAGCGCTACTCGCACTCGCCCAAAAGCGCCACCGACCTGCCCACCCGCTCCGACATTGAAAACCTGATTTGGTGCCACCAGAACCTGCGCTTCAAGGACGGTGCCTACAAGGTGCGCTGGCAGGCGGCCGACCACCTCGTGATTGAGCGCAGCGCCAAGGCCCTCATCGGCGTCAACGACAACTTCAGCACCTGGCAGAACAGCACGGTGAGCTGCGATTTCGCGCCCGGTACCGTGCTCAAGGACTACTCCGGCGCCAATGGCACCGCTACCGTCACGGTGAGCGGCGCGCAGACGGTGGCCATCAACACGCCGCCCTGCAACGGCACGGCCGCCGGCGGCCGGCGCGGCTACTCGGTGTGGGCTCCTACCAACGCCGTCACCAACTACGCGAAAGTGGGCCGCGCCACCACCCAGGAGTGGGAATTGGCCGATGACCTCGGCGACTCCGACGCCCGCTCGCTGCAGCAGGGCGGGCAGCTGCCCGCCGGCTCCACGGCCTACCGCACGGCCGGCCGCATCTACGTGGCCGCCAACAAGAGCATCAGCTACACGCTGTTCCCGACTGATGCCACCCGCAGCCTCACCGTGGCCGTGCTCAACAGCGCCGGCACCGTGGTGAGCAGCAGCACCGGCACCGGCAACCGCGTGGCCACCTACACCCCCACCGCCGAGGGCTGGTACACGCTCAAGGCCAAAAACGCCGTGACCACCAACCCCGCCCAGCGCGCCTTCATCAAGGCCACCTACACCCCGCCCACGGTAGTAACCGGGGCCATGACCGGCCGCCGCGACGCCGCCGTGCTGGCTAACACGAAGAACGTGCCCACCGCCGAAGTGTCGGTGTACCCGAACCCCACCACGGCCGACCGCATCGACCTGGTGCTGCAAACCGCCAGCACGCAAACCGCCACCGTGCGCCTGCACGACCTCACCGGCCGCCTGGTGCATGAGGAAACCGTGCGCCTCTACGCCGGCTCCAACGAGCTGCGCCTGGACGTGAAGCGGGCCCTGCCGGCTGGCATGTACCAGCTGACCGTGCCGGAATTCAAGATTAGCCGGAAGCTGGCGCTGCGGTAAGCTTCAGCACGCCGTTTCCAATTCGCAAAAAGCCTCCCCAAGATTTTGGGGAGGCTTTTTTGATTTTGACACAATTTCAAACAGAGGCTCAAAAAAACACGCTGGCATTCACCTTCACGAAAAACGGCGTGCCCGGCGTGAAGTGCAGTTGCTCTTCCACGGGCGCGGTTTGGCCGCGCAAGCGGCTGGGGTTGGCAAACTGGGCTTCGTTCCAGTCCACGTTGAGCAGGTTTTCGGCGGTGGCTCCGATTTGAAAACGCGGCTGGGTGTAGCTCAGCACCCCGTCGAGCAGGAAATAGCCGCGGGCGCGGATGGAGTTGTCCTCGTTGGCCGCACGGCTATCGAGGTGGCGGTAGCGCACACTGGCACTGAAGCCCCGCGGGTTTTTGAGGGTGAGGCCGCCCACGCTGGTGAAGTGGGGCGCGAGCGGAATGAAATTCTGGCCCTCGGCCACGCCCACCAGGCGGCCGTGGTTGTAGTTCAGGTCCACGTCGGCAAACAGGAAACGGGTGAGCTGGTAGCGCACCGAGAGGTCGGCGCCGTAGCGGCGGGTGCGGCCGGCGCTTTCCACAATGGCCTCGTCGCCCACGTACACCAGCTCATCCTGCAGGTGCAGGGCCCACAGAGCGGCGTTCACCACCATGCCCGGCATCGGCTTGAAAGTGCTGCCCGCCTCGTAGCCGATGGCGCGGGGCAGGGCGTTATCGTTCACGGTGCCGCGCACCACGCCCCGGGCATCATTGGAATGGAAACCGAAGCCGGAGCGGGCAAACAGCTGCACCGTAGGCGACACCTGGTAGTACAGGTTCAGCTTGGGCGAGACGCGGGCGCGGGTTTTGCGGCCGTCGATGGGCTGGCGGGCCCCGTCTTCATCGGTGTAATTCCCGTTGAAATCGAACACGAACACGTCGGCCCGCACGGCGGCATTCAGCGTGAGGCGGTTGGTGAGGGCCAGGGTTTCGTCGAGGTAGGCGTTGAAG
Source organism: Hymenobacter antarcticus (assembly GCF_039539545.1). Taxonomy (NCBI): domain Bacteria; kingdom Pseudomonadati; phylum Bacteroidota; class Cytophagia; order Cytophagales; family Hymenobacteraceae; genus Hymenobacter; species Hymenobacter antarcticus. Next base: position 104,926 of record NZ_BAABDI010000012.1, read on the forward strand.
TTGCGCTCCTGCACCCGGCCGGCCGTGATGGTGTCGGTGATGGTGCGGCGCACGGCGCGGCGCAGCGTCAGGTCCGTATTGTCGATGCGGGTGCCCAGGCCGAAGGTAGTGTGCAGGGTACGGGAGCCGAGGCGGTCGTCGCGGTCGTAGGTACCGGTGTAGCCGTAGATGTTGCGGTCGTCGGTCTGGTTGATTTCGTCGCCGTTTTCCTCGTCATTGAGGAAGAAAGTAAAGTTGGAAAACAGGTTAAAATTGTAGCGCGAGTAGTACAGCTGCTGCCGAATCACGGCGTCGCCGGGCAGGCCGGTAGTGAGCACCACCGAGGCATTGGTCCGGTCGGTGTTGCCGCCCTCGCTGGGGTCGATGCTGCCGAAGCGCGAAATGACGCCCTCGCGCACGGCGCTCTCGGGAATCTGGCCGCTGGCGTCCCAGCTCGAGGTGAAGTGCGAGCCCAGCACGGTCAGCGCGGTGCGGTCCGAGAGCTGGCCGGTGTACTTGGCCAGGCCGTTGAAGCGCCGGAAATCCTGCTTTTGGTCGAAGTAGGAATTGGTGAAGTTATACTCGGCGGCCACGTAGGCGCTTTCGGACTTTTTGGAGAACAGGTGGCGGTTGTTATTGCCCAGCAAGTCCAGCATCACCAGGGCCCGGCGGGTGTCGAAGCGGCCCACTTCCAGCTTCACCTGGCTGGCATCGAGGCGGGTTTTGGTGCTGAACTCGCCCGCGCCGGCCGTGGCGAAGTCGCCAAAGCGCGCCGTGTACGGGCCTTTGTACACCTTCAGCTGCTCCACCGTTTCGGGGATTACGAAGTGAAAGTCGGCGTAGCCCTGGCCGTGGGCGTGGCTCACCATGTTCACCGGCAGCCCGTCCACGCTCACCGCGAAATCGGTGCCGTGGTCCACGTCGAAGCCGCGCAGGAAAATCTGCTCGGCCTTGCCGCCGCCCGCATGCTGGGCGATGAACAGGCCCGGCACCAGCCGCAGCAGGTCCTGGGCCGAGTTCACCGGCCGCAGCACCTTGTCGATTTGATTGATGGCGGCCAGGCTCTGGTTGGGGTCGCGCGGCTGGCTCACGGTCACTTCCGAAAGATTGAGGGCCGAAGCCGCAATGGCAAAGGATACCGTGCGGGTTTCGCCGGCCGCCACCATCGCGGCCTGCGCCTTGCCCCGGTAGCCCAGCGCGCCCACGCGCACCGTGTAGCTGCCGGGCGCGAGGCCGGCGAGCCGGAAGGTGCCCAGCGCGTCGGTAGCGGTGCCGCCGGGCTGGCCCTGCAGACCCACGCTCACGCCCACCAGGGGCTGGCCCGAAAGCGAATCGGCGACGGTGCCGCGCAGCGTGCCCAGGCTTTGGGCCTGGCCCACCTGAGCCAGTAAAAACAGCCCAACGAGGAAACCCCACCAGGCGCATGCAGCAGTAAATAATTGTTTCATCTGGAATAAGAATGCGGAATAATTGGGGGCCCGGCCTTGGCAAGGCCCCCAATCAGCAAATCCGGATTAGAAAAAAGAGAATGAACCGAGGCTTGCCGACTAAAAATTGGCCTTGCTCATGCAGTTGGCCCGGCATTGCGCGCGGTGCTGCGCCTGATGCCGCGCCAGGCCGCTGCGCTGGGTGTTGTTGCCCATCGAAGACGGTGGGCCCGAGGGCAAGCCGCGAACGTTATCGAGGCTTACAATGGCAATGCGGCCAGCGGCCGGCAGCTGCACACGGGAGATAACGCCCATAGCGCCCGCTACGGGTTGGAGAGAATTGACCCAGAAATTCATGGTATGGAGGAGTTGGACGCGCCCGGGCACGGTGGCCCGGCAAGCAGCGTCGGATTAGTTGGATAAAACGAAACGGGCCGGGCGTACTACGCCTCCGGCACCGGGCGGCCTCCGCAGAGGCGGCACACGAATTATCCCCGACGGGGCGGCAACTCAATCTGGCCCCGGTAGCCAGCGGGCACGGACACTATCCGGGCCGTCAGCCGGGGCTCGGAGCCAACAAAAACCGGCCGGACAAACACCAGCCGGGACTCGGACAGGCAGTGGATATCCAGGCCCTTGAAGGAGGTGAGGAGCTGCTGTAAAGGCAGGCGCTCACCGTTTTTCTTCACCGTGTACTGCACGCCGTTGCAATCATCGAAGCAGCCCGGGCGCAGGGTGTTTTGCAGCTGGCAATCGTGGCTGTGCGTGTAGGCAAATGGCCGGTCAATGACCCGAGCCGGACGCTCCACGAGGCCGGCCCCCACCACCAATAGGTAGTTGAGCAGCAGCAGCAGCGTGAGGTACGGACGGAAAGCCATGGATACGAACCCGGTTTAGTTGCGCTATCTACGGCGCAAGCCGGCAAATGGATGCTACAATCAGCTACTAAAAACGCAATTGAAAACCGCTAACAGCAAGCGGCTGGTATCAGGCAAAAAACACCCGCTCTACCGTCCAGTAAGCTGCTACCAGGCCAATGACTACGGACACCGGGATAACGACGCGCTGCTTATACCAGCTTTTGTTGGCGGCCCAGCGGCCTACCAGCGCCCAGCACAGCAAAATCACCGTCACCTGGCCCACCTCCACGCCCACGTTGAAGGAAATAAGCGAGCCGAAATAGTCTTTCGGCGGCAGCCCCAGCCCGGTGAGGACCGAGGCGAACCCCATGCCATGCACCAGTCCGAAACCGAACACGATGGCCACCCGCCACGGATTCAGCCGGTCGGTAATGATGTTTTCGATGGCCACAAACAGAATGGACAGCGCAATAATCGGCTCAATGATGGACGACGGCGGCTGAATGAAGCCGTACATGGCCAGCCCCAGCGTGATGGAGTGCGCCACCGTAAAAGCGGTGGCTTGCAGCAATACCGGCTTCAGGCGCGGCTCCAGAATATAGAGACTGATGATGAACAGAATGTGGTCGAACCCCAGCGGAATGATGTGCGTGAAGCCCAGCTGCAGATAGGTCCAGAAAATCTCGGTGCGCGAGAGCTTGCTCAGGTCCGTATTGAGGACGTGGGCGGCGGCGGGCAGCGCCAGCAGCACCAACAGCGGCAGCGCCACCACGGCACGGCGCGGGCGGCTCAGGCCTTGCAACAGGGCCAATGGTCTCATGCTAGCGGGCGGCCAACAGCTTTTTGCCTTCGGCTTCCACCTCGGCATTTAGGTAGGGCGCGGTTTTCAGGGAGTTTTCGATTAGCGCCTGGCCCTCGGCCATCTTGCCCATTTTGGTGAGAATGAGGCCGGCACGGCCCAGCAGCACCGGGTTTTTCGAGCCCGTGCGACGCGCCACCTGCATGTACTTCTGCGCCTCGGGATACTGCCCACGCTTGTAGAGCACCCAGGCCATGGTTTCGTTCACGTCGATGTTGTCGGGCCGGCGCTCGTACTCAATTTTGGCGTGTTCCAGCGCCTTGTCCAGCTCATTGGTTTTGAGGTAGGCATAGGCCAGCTCGCGGTCGGCGTAGTGGCCCATCTGCTCGTTGTCGTCGGCCTCCTTGGCCGCATCGGCCAGCATGTCGATGGATTCTTTGGCCATCTTATCGGCCTCCGCAGGCTGTCCACTCAGGCGGTATAAATCGGTCAGCTCATCGGCAAAAGCATAATCCTTCACCGTAATGCGGGCCTGCTGATACAGTTTGATGGCCTTGGGGTAATCCTTGCCAGCCGCCGCAATCCGGCCCAGGCCCGCCAGGGCATAGGCGTAGCCGGGGCGCACGGCCAGCGCCATCAGGTAGTTGCCGTGGGCACGGGCAGTGTCGCCGCTCACTTCGTAGAGATGCCCCAGCGCCACGCGGGTCCACTCCGTTTGCTCCAGGCCAATGTAGCCCGCTTTCACCGCCATATCCATGGCTTGAATGGCCCCCGGCATATCGCCGTGAATTTCGCGCAGGTAGCTCACCCGGGCGTAGGCGGCCAGGTCGGGGCGCACGGCATTCATCTTATCCGCCATTTTGATGGCCTCCTCATAGTGGCCCATTTCCACGTTGGCATCGGTCAGCAAGCCGTACACGAAGCCGCTGTTGGGGTTCAGCTGGCGGGCCTGCTCGGCCAGGCCAAGGCCCTGGGCGAAGTGGTGCTGGGTGAGGCACAGCGAAGCTTTGCAGCACAGGGCTTCAAAATTCTCCGGCTCCGATTTTAACACTTGCTCCAACAGTTCCATGGCGGCCCCGTCGTAGTAGGGGTGGTTGCCGGTCACGCGGCCTTCCTGCATGTAGGCCTGGGCCAGGAGCAGACGGCTTTTCTGGTCATCAGGATTGGTGCGCAGCTTGGCCAGCAGCCCTTCGATGGCGGCTTTGGTGTTAATCCATTCCTTGCCCGCCGACAGGCTGCCCTGCCGCTCAATAAACTCGGGCGTCCGAACGGCAGGCTTTTTAAAGATAAAAATGGCGGCGGCCATCAGGCCAAAAACCACGAGTAAACTGGGGTATAGATACTTTTTCAAAACAGAGCAGGTTAGAAAAGCCAGGACGAATATCCGGTAAAAAATCAACAAAAAAAGCCGCCGCCAGCCCAAACAGGACCAAACGACGGCTTTTTTCACTTAGCAGTCAATCGCGGCTACTGGCGCTCGATGCGTACCGATTGCACTACGGTCTTACCGTTGTAGAGCGTAGCGATGTACTGGCCGGGAGCCACCTCGCGGCCGGGCTGCCAGGTCAGTTCATTGGCACCAGCGGCAAAGGCTTTATCCTTCGCGATGGTAGCTACCCGACGGCCCGTCACATCGCTGATAACGATGCTCATGGTGCTTTTGGTAGGCAACTCAAAGCGCAGCGTGGTGCGGTCCACGAAGGGATTCGGGAAAGCCTGCGCTACGGTCAGGTTGGGCGAGAGGCCCAAACCGCCTGCGCGCTGGGCCAGGGCCACGCGCTGTGCAGTAGTGCCGCTCCAGGGCGTCTGGGCATAGGGGAAAGCTGTACGGAACGTCGTGTCGTTGCGCTCTACGTTGGTCGAAAAGGTCAGTACGTTGCCCAACTGTGGGGTTACGCCCGAGGTCGTAGTACCCGCCGTGAAGTCGTCGTAAAAGAGACCAAGGGCGGCAAGCACCACGCCACCCACGGCCTGCAGTTCGATACGGGTTACATCGTCTTCGAGACGACGGCCGTTCGGGAAGCCGTCCATGTTCGGGATAGCGATATAATTGGCACCGCTAGCCGTGTAACGGACATCGGTGAGGCCCAGCACAGCGGCAGCGAGCAAGCCTTCTGAGTTGAAGTCAGCCGAGGTGCGCGAGGTAGGGGCTACGGCTAGGTTGATGCGCAACATGTCGCCGAAGGTCGGCAGGAAGTTGTTGACGAAAGGCTTGCCGGCCGTCAACGGGTTGCCGCCGGTTTTGCCGGTAGCCAACTGGTAAGGAGGCAGGTTGGGCACGCCGGTGTGGAACAGGGGGAGCAAGTCCACCGAGCGCGGGGCACCACTTACGCCTGCGTTCAGCAGCACTTCGCCAAAGCCACCCTGCGCGACAGGAGCAAGGGCAGTACCGTTGGTAAGAGCGTTGCCGAAGAGCGGAGCCAGGCCCGGTGCGCCATTTCGGAAGTCGAAGCCGGCAGCAAAAGGTGCGGGCAGCAGGCCGGCCAGCGACTTGCTCTGGATGCGCAACAGCCCTAAGCCCAGTGTCGGCCCTACGCCCTGCACTGCCTCGCCATAATACGTCTGGCCGGCCGGCTTGGGAGCCGCGCCGTTGCGGGGCGTGTTATCAGCCATATATAACCCCAGCTCGGGATTTTTCAGGTTAGCCTCAAACATGGCCTGCCGCGAGCCGGCGGCCGGCGTGGCCACGCCAAATGGCGTATCGTTGTTCCAAGCGTCCTTCATGCCAATGGGCTGAATAACTTCGTTGGTGAGCGGCATACCCAAGCGCGATACCTGCACGTAGGTGCCGGTTTGGCTACGGGTACCATCGGCGTTGATGGTGCGCAGCGACAGGCGGGCGGCGGAAGCCCACACGCCGATGGTAAAGGGCGACACGGGCGAAGCCGGCGTAGTGCCGGCCGCAGGCGTGCCAGCCAGCGGGAGGGTAGCTGCCGTCAGAGCAGGCGTACCCGCTTTCACCAGCGCCGATACCGGAATCTGCATCACGATGCTGTGCACGTTCTTACGGGCTAGGCCATCGCGGGCGGCACCCGGCGAACGTACGCTACCCAAGTCGAAAATAGCTCCCAAGTCAGTGAAGAAGGCATCATCAGTCGGGCCGCAGTATACCTTAATACCGCCTACCGTCTGAATCGTGCTTTCCAGATACGTCTGGTAGTTGGCTCTGCCCAGACCAGCCGGCGTGCTGGTAATGGACCTCGGCCCGATGTTAGGGGCGGGCACCTGCCCGGCCGCAATCACGGTGGTGAAAGCCCCGCCAGCCAAGCTCTGCTCCAGCATGTACGTGGTTTTCATATTCTCCTGGCCCAGCCGCACCCGGAAAAAGGTAGTCGGGTCCTGGTTGGTACGGGTAAATGTGAAGCGGTAAGTGATGTCGTCGCCGGTGGTTGCCGGATTGTTCTTCACGTGAATCTCGTAGCGGATGTTCTCGCCGAACGTGTTGAAGTTGGGGCCACCCTGCGGCAGCTCAAACGGGATGTAGCTGGCGATGATGGTCGCCGTAGCGTTGCCGTCGTTGGCTGCCGCGTCGGGCGAGCGAAACACGTACAGGTCGGTGTTGTCGGCCAGCGGGTCATCAGCGATGAGCGGGGCCTCGCGGTGGCTCGAAGCCTCCAGCGTATTATGCTGGCCACTCCAGGCGAGCATTCCTCCTACCGAAGTTGCGAGCAAGGCAACATGGAAAAGGGGACGGGTAAGCAGGTTTTTCATACGATGAAAAAGTTTGGTGAAAGGTGAATGTTTGCGGTTTATAAGCTCAATCTATCAAGGCAAAAGGGTAAAAGCTCTTAATTAAAAATCGATTGTTGCCCTGACTATTTTTCCTACGTCGAAACCAAAGCTCGCGGTTTGAAAAGCTGGAAGAATAATGTGAAAACATTTGGGCACGCTACTCCACTTGAGTAGTCATTAGCCTGTCGCACCTGCGCCTGCTGGGTTAGCAGTTACTTTTGCACTGCGTTTTTACGCGCCTTTATTCTTACTTTTTGGGCGGCCAGTCCGGGCCGCCCCGTGTTCTTATGGCTATAGTAGCTATCAACCTTGCCACCGGCAGCCTTCAGCAAGCAGAAATCATCGTCGGCATCGACCTCGGCACCACCAATAGCCTCGTGGCCTACGTGCATCCCGAGTCGCGCCAGCCCGTGGCCATCAACGACCAGGGCCGGGGCAGCATCGTACCCTCCATCGTGCATTTTCCCGCTGATGGGGCCGACCCCATTGTTGGCACCGAAGCCCGCGAATTCCTCCTCACCGACCCGCAGCGCACCGTGTATTCGGTGAAGCGCCTGCTGGGCAAAAGCTACCGCGACCTGGGCCAGCACGCCACGCAGCTCGGCTACAAGGTAATCGACGACAATTCGGAAGGGCTGGTCAAAATCCGCGTCGCCGACCGGTTTTACTCCCCCATCGAGCTGTCGGCCGATATCCTGAAGGAGCTGCGGGCCCGCGCCGAGCATGCTCTCAAAACGCCCGTCAACCGCGCCGTTATCACCGTACCGGCTTATTTCAACGACTCGCAGCGCCAGGCCACCCGCGACGCCGGCCGCCTCGCCGGCCTCGAAGTGCTGCGCATCGTGAACGAGCCCACCGCCGCCGCCCTGGCCTACGGCATCGGCCTCGACCCCGATGAGGAAAAGACCGTGGCCGTGTACGACCTCGGCGGCGGCACCTTCGATATCAGCATTCTGCGCATTCAGCAGGGCATTTTTGAAGTCCTGAGCACCAACGGCGATACTTACCTCGGGGGCGATGACCTCGACCGCGCCGTGGTCGACTACTGGACGGCCACCTTCGGCCTGTCACAATCTTTCCACACTAATCCGCACCTCCAGCAGCAGCTGCGCCTGGCCGCCGAAATGGCCAAAAAATACCTCAGCCAGCACGACGACTTCACCACCCACCTCACCGACGAAACCGGCCAGAACACCACCGTCACGCTCACCCGGACGCAGTTCAACGACCTCATCCGGCCGCTGGTGGAGCGTACCATCGCGGCCTGCCGCCAGGCCGTGGCCGATGCCGGGCTGACGGGGTTTGAGAATAAGCGGGTAAGCGGGCAGGAAAGTCTAAATGCTGTTACCTCTCACCCCCCTACCCCCCTACCCTCCTACCCCAAACTTGATGCCGTGCTGCTGGTGGGCGGCTCTACCCGCGTGCCCCTGGTGTACGATGCGGTGTCGGAGTTCTTCGGCCAGCCGGCCAACAACTCGCTCAATCCCGATGAAGTGGTAGCCCTGGGTGCCGCCATTCAGGCCGATATCCTGGCCGGCAACCGCCGCGACGTGCTGCTGCTCGACGTGACCCCGCTCACGCTGGGCATCGAAACGCTGGGCGGCCTGCTGGACCCCATCATCCCGCGCAATTCCAAAATCCCTACCAAAGCCGGCCGCCAGTACACTACCTCGGTGGATGGCCAGGTAAACCTGAAAATTGCGGTGTACCAGGGCGAGCGCGACCAGGTGAGCCAGAACCGCAAGCTGGGCGAATTCACGCTCACCGGCATCCCGGCCATGCCCGCCGGCCTGCCCAAGGTCGACGTCAACTTCCTGCTCAATGCCGACGGCATTCTGCAGGTAGAGGCCATCGAGCTACGCTCCAATACCCGCCAGCAGGTCGAAATCAAGCCCCAGTACGGCCTCACCGACGACCAGGTGGAGCAGATGCTGATGGACTCGCTCCTGAACGCCAAAGACGACGTAGCAGCCCGCCTGCTCATCGAAGCCCGCACCGCCGCCGAGCAGCTGCTGTATCAGGTGAGCAATTTCACCCGCAAAAACCGTCAGCACCTCACCGAAACCGAGCTGCACGACACCGAAGCCCAAGTCGAAAAAGTCCGCACGGCCCTGACCGGAACCGACCGCGACCCCATTCTCAAAGCCATGGATGAGCTGGACGAGTTGACCCGCCCCTACGCCGAACGCGTGATGAACATTTCCATCCAGCAGGCTATGGCCGGCAAGAAAATCGGCTAAGCGCCTATCCGAATAGGCCGTCATGCAGAGCGCAGCGAAGCATCTTTACCTCAGTAGTAATCCAGGAAAAAGAATTAGTTACGCGGTAAAGATGCTTCGCTGCGCTCTGCATGACCGTTCTTTTTTTGGGCCTGTTCGGACAGGCTCTAAGCACTACCATATCGGTACAACGGCGCCCATCTTTTGCCACCGGCAAGCGGGTTCTCCGAAGCATATCGCTGTTCCCGTTATTGCGACTTACCCTATTTCAACCTGCTGTAAGCTCCTGGCTATTAGCTTATTTTGTCGCTGACCGAGCCTGTTTCTACTTCATTTCCCGGAGGTATACTTCCCATACCTGCCGCGCCGCCGTATCGCGAAACACCACCTGTATGCTTGCTCTCAACGGCCATTCTATTGCCGAGTCGGCCTCCCAGGCATACGTAACGAATGGCCGCTCTGTGTCATCACCCACCAGAAATCCCAACCGATACAGTTCCATCTTCGTGCCACGCCGCCGCCCTGCCTCAACCAGCGGCAACAGGGCGTGGCCGGCATCGTTTCCTTGCAGATTCGCCGACAGCCAGCGCTTGGCCGTAATTGTATCACCTTGCAAAGCTGCCGCTAGAAATTGTCGTGCCGCCTGCACCTGAGTGTTGCGAGGGGCCTCCTGCACTGGTTTCAGGGCCAGCACGCCCAGCGCCATACCGACTAGCCAGGCCCGCATCTATTCGACTTCCTGTGGCACCAGCACGAAAACATCCTCGCCCGGCCGCTTCATCAGGTATTTCTCCCGTGCAAACTTTTCCAGCAGGGCCGGCGAGCTCATCAATTCAGCCCGTTCTTTCTTAACCACCTCAATATTGTCGAGGTAGTACTGCTTTTCGTTGCCCAGCTCCTTCCACTTCCGGTAAATATCGAACTGCTTGCTCAAATCATTGGCGTCGAAAACCAGCATCCATACCAGGAAACCAACACCAGTCAGGAAATAGAAGCTGCGAACCACGCGCAGCACCGGCGAAATAAACGGAGGAAGTTGCATCAGGGTAAAGATAACGAAACGGCCGGTTCCGCTCACGCGAAACCGGCCGTCCAGCTAGTCAGTGCAGGCAAGTACACTTACATTTTCTTACCGGGGAAGTACCCTACCTCACCCAACTCTTCCTCAATCCGCAACAACTGGTTGTACTTGGCCATCCGGTCCGAGCGCGAAGCTGAGCCCGTCTTAATCTGGCCCGTGTTCAGCGCCACGGCCAGGTCGGCAATCGTGCTGTCCTCTGTCTCGCCCGAGCGGTGGCTCATGATGCTCTTGTAGCCATTGCGGCGGCCCAGGTTCACGGCCGCGATGGTTTCCGTGAGCGTACCAATCTGGTTCACTTTGATGAGAATAGCATTGGCGATGTTCTCGTCAATACCGCGCTGCAACCGGTCTACGTTGGTCACGAACAGGTCGTCGCCCACCAGTTGCGTCTGCTTGCCTACGCGGTCGGTCAGCGCCTTCCAGCCACTCCAGTCGTCCTCGTCCATGCCATCTTCCAGGCTGATGATGGGGTATTTCTTCACCCAATCAGCCCAGTAGTCCACCATCTGGGAAGAAGTCAGCTTATCGCCGGTGCTCTTCTTGAAGTGGTACACGCCATCCTCATAAAACTCCGACACCGCCGCGTCCATCGCAATGAAAACGTCCTCGCCCGGACGATAGCCGGCCGTTTCAATGGCCTGCAGCACAATCTTGATAGCATCCTCGTTAGACTTAATATTCGGCGCAAAGCCGCCCTCATCACCCACATTGGTGCTGAAGCCTTGCTTCTTAAGCACGTTCTTCAGGTGGTGAAAAATCTCCGTACCCCAGCGCAATGCCTCCGAAAACGACGAAGCGCCCGTGGGCATAATCATGAATTCCTGGAAGTCAATCGAGTTATCGGCGTGCGAGCCGCCGTTCAGGATGTTCATCATCGGCACCGGCAGCGTCGACGCCCCTACCCCACCAATGTAGCGGTACAGCGGCATGCCCGCATCCTGCGCCGCCGCCCGGGCAGCCGCCAGGCTCACGCCCAAAATGGCGTTGGCCCCCAGGTTGGCTTTGTTAGGAGTGCCATCCATCTCCAGCATAATCTTGTCGAGCAGCGCCTGCTCATATACCGAGAAGCCCACCAATTCCTCGGCAATGCGGGAATTGACGTTCTCCACCGCTTTCAGCACGCCCTTGCCCATAAACTGGCTGGCATCGTCGTCACGCAGTTCTACCGCCTCATGTTTACCGGTGCTGGCACCCGACGGCACCGCCGCCCGGCCCACCACACCCGAATCGAGTGTAACGTCAACCTCTACCGTTGGATTACCACGGGAATCAAAAATCTGGCGGGCGTGAATCTGCGAAATGAAGCTCATAACAAGTCGTTTTTAAATCAGTTGAATGAGCTACAAACCTACGCGAATCAGCCGGCATAAGCACAATTCCACCTTCAATTCCTCGTCTCCAACCGCCTTGCTGGCATCAAACGATTGCAGTCGAAATCTGCACCACCCATACGTTTTGAATCGAGTTATACAGGAACTAACATCCCGAAAATTTCACAAAAAAGAGGGACACACCTTGCGGCGTATCCCTCCTCAATTTTCAGCAACTGGCGTTACTTAAGCGCCAGCTTCGTCAGCCTTAGTCTCCTCAGCCGGAGCCGAAGTTTCTTCTTTAGCAACAGCCGGAGCAGCAGCTTCGGCCTTCACTTCGGTAGCCGAAGTAGCAGCTTCGTCAGTCGTAGCCTTCTTACCACCACGGCTGCGCGAGCGGCGGGTAGTAGTCGACTTCTCAGCAGCGGCCGATTTAGCCTCGAGCAGCGTCTCGTTAAAGTCCACCAGCTCGATGATGCACATCTCAGCGTTGTCGCCCAAACGGGTATCGCTCAGCTTCAAAATGCGGGTATAGCCACCGGGACGGGTAGCAATTTTGCCAGCAATCGTACCGAACAGCTCCTTGATGGATTCCTTGTCCTGCAATGCAGCAAACACCATGCGGCGCGAGTGCGTCGTGTCGTCTTTCGACTTGGTCAGCATCGGCTCAATGTACTTACGCAGGGCCTTGGCCTTGGCCACCGTGGTGGAAATGCGCTTGTGCAGGATGAGCGACGAAGCCATGTTCGACAACATGGCGTGACGGTGGGCGGTAGTCCGGCCCAGGTGGTTGATTTTCTTTCCGTGTCTCATTGGACGTTTGAAAAAATGTGCGCTTGCGGGCGGCGACCACGGCGGGCCGAAGCCTCATTAGAACCGCTGCCCCTGGGGCGCACTGTGGATAAATGTGAAAATAAAAAAATGTGGAGATGTGAAAATTATGGACTGAGCGCAAAGCTCACATTTCCACATTATCACATCTCCACATTAAAACCCTAGTCTTCGTCGAGGCGGTACTTGCCGAGGTCCATCCCGAACTCCAAACCACGCTCTTCAACGAGGTTTTCCAGCTCAGTCAGGCTCTTCTTGCCGAAGTTCCGGAACTTCATCATGTCGGCAATTTCCAAGGTCACCAGCTCGCCCATCGTTTTGATGTCGGCCGCCTTGAGGCAGTTCTTAGCGCGTACGCTGAGCTCCATGTCCTCCAAAGGAGTCTTGAGCATCTTGCGCATCTGCATGGTTTCCTCATCAATCGGCTCGTCCTCCGTCACACGCGGACCTTCGAGGGTCATCGTATTATCGGAGAACAGCATGAAGTGCTGAATGAGGATGTTGGCAGCACCTTTCAGTGCTTCCTCCGGGTGAATCGAGCCGTCGGTCTGAATCTCGATAACGAGCTTCTCATAGTCCGTCTTCTGCTCCACCCGGGTATTTTCGATGCTGTACTTCACGTTCTTGATAGGCGTGTAGATAGCGTCAATCGCAATCTGACCGAAAACCTGGTCAGCCGGCTTGTTTTCGTCGGCGGGCACGTAGCCACGGCCACGGGCAATCGTCAACTCAAACTCCAGCTCCTTGCTGGGGTCCAAATGGGCGATAACGTGGTCGGGGTTCAGCACCTCGAAGCCGCTGGCGAACTTGCCGATGTCGCTGCCCGAGAAGGTCTCCTGACCTTTCACGCGCACCGTGATTTTGTCGGCAATGGCATCGCTCGTCTTCTTGAAGCGAACCATTTTCAGGTTCAGGATAATTTCGGACATGTCCTCAATCACTCCTTCAATCGTCGAAAACTCGTGCAGCACGCTGTTCGTGCGAACCGACGTGATGGCGAAACCCTCCAGCGACGACAACAGAATGCGACGCAGCGCATTGCCGATAGTGACGCCGTAGCCCTTCTCGAGCGGCTTAAATTCAAACGTCCCGGTGAAGTCGTCGGATTTCTCCATCACCACTTTCTCCGGCATCTGAAAAGCTAAGATTGACATATGTGGGGCGTAAAAAATGTAAAAAAATGGGATGAAGTATACGCACAAGAGCGGCCCGACAAATTGCCGGGCCGCTACCAGTAGCGCTAATTACTTCGAATACAGTTCGACGATAAGCTGCTCCGTGATTTTCTCCGGAATCAGCTCACGGGCGGGAGCGTTGATGAACTTACCAACCATCTCCTTACCGTCCCACTCCAACCAGGAAAACTGGCGCGAGTTGCGAACCGACAGGCTGGTGGCAATAGCCTCCAACGACTTCGACTTCTCGCGAACACCCACCACGTCGCCAGCCCGGAGGTGGTACGAGGGAATGTTAACAACTTCGCCGTTAACGGTGATATGCTTGTGACCAACGAGCTGGCGAGCAGCGCGACGCGTCGAGGCAATACCCAAACGGTACACAGCGTTGTCCAGACGGGCTTCCAGCAGGGCGAGCAGGTTGTCGCCGGTGATGCCGGGGAGCGCTGCTGCTTTGTGGAACAGGTTTTCGAATTGCTTCTCCAACATGCCGTACATGTACTTCACCTTCTGCTTCTCCATCAGCTGGACAGCGTACTCCGACTGCTTCTTGCGACGGCCACGGCCGTGCTGGCCCGGAGGATAGGCTTTTTTGTTGAGCGCTTTGCTCGGGCCGAAAATCGGCTCGTTGAAGCGACGGGCAATTTTTGAGGTAGGGCCGGTATAACGTGCCATTGTAATCTAATTTCTGAAGTGAAAAACTAAACGCGACGACGCTTGGGGGGGCGGCAGCCGTTGTGCGGCAGCGGCGTTACGTCGCGGATGGTGGTCACCTCAATACCCACGTTGCCGAGGGCGCGGATGGCCGACTCACGGCCCGAGCCGGGGCCTTTTACGAATACTTCGGCTTTGCGCATGCCCAGGTCGTGGGCTACTTTACCGCAGTCGCTCATCGCCATTTGGGCAGCGTAGGGCGTGTTTTTCTTCGAACCACGGAAGCCCATTTTGCCGGCCGAAGCCCACGAAATAACTTGACCGTTGTTGTTGGTGATGGAGATGATGATGTTGTTGAACGAGGCACGAATGTGTACCTGGCCCACCTGCTCCACCACGACAACGCGCTTCTTGGCTTTGTCTTTTCTTTTTTGTGCCATTTGGTTATCGCAAAAAATCAGCAGTTGTTAGCTGTTTTTCATTTAACAATTATCGTTTAACATTTATCAGATGTTCAGCTCAGCCATATGGCGCAAACAGAACAGTTGTTAAATGTTAATTGATAATTGTTAAATGAATCGAGCTGATTGCCGTTGTGAATTATTTAGTTGCCTTCTTCTTGCCGGCCACCGTCTTACGCTTGCCCTTGCGGGTACGCGAGTTGTTCTTGGTGCGCTGACCACGAACTGGCAGACCTTTGCGGTGACGCAGGCCACGGTAGCAACCGATGTCCATCAAACGCTTGATGTTCGTCGTTACTTCCGAGCGCAGCACGCCTTCCGTCTTGTGTTCAGCAGCAATGATGGCACGGATTGCACCCGACTCCTCGTCGGTCCAGTCCTTCACCTTCTTATTGATGTCAACCCCGGCTTTCACCAGGATTTTCTGAGAATTGCTCCGGCCGATGCCGAAGATGTAAGTCAGGGCGATTTCGCCGCGCTTGTTGTCCGGGATATCAACCCCTGCGATACGAGCCATTGTGTGTGGTTATGTGTTTGCGGACAGAAACCCGGCAACTACTTGGAAGGCGGGAAGAAGGAGTAAACCAACTTCTCAGTACCCAAGGTTCCGGGGTTCTAAAATAGGATTAACCCTGACGCTGTTTGAAGCGGGGGTTTTTCTTGTTGATGACGTAGAGCTTGCCATTACGACGCACAATCTTGCAATCGACGCTACGCTTTTTGATGGAGGTTTTGACTTTCATGATGAGCAAAAATTAACTTCTTTAAAACAGGTAGACCGTAAGTCCTCTCCTATTTGTGCTTGTCAGTTTTACCAGCAAACAATCGGAGAAAACTACTAAGACTACTAAGCTTAAGACAATACCAGCCGGAACTGCTACTAATTGACCAAATATGGTCCAGGAGTTACCTGATAGCAGCACAGGAAGGAAGTTTATTTGTAACGATACTTGATTCTGCCTTTCGACAAGTCGTAAGGCGACATTTCCAGTTTCACCTTGTCGCCGGGCAGAATCTTGATGTAGTGCATCCGCATCTTGCCCGAGATGTGGGCAATCAGTTGGTGACCATTCTCCAATTCCACGCGGAACATGGCGTTAGAAAGGGCTTCCAGGATGGTTCCGTCCTGCTCAATCGAGGCTTGTTTTGCCATAAGGGCTACTGCTGCAATGCTTTTTCGATGTACTCAAAGGAGGTGAGAATCTCCGCCTTATCTTTTCTAACTACTACGGTGTGCTCGAAATGCGCCGAGGGCTTGCGGTCCTTGGTGCGGATGGTCCAGCCATCCGCCTCCTGTACCACATCCTTCTTACCCAGGTTCACCATCGGCTCAATGGCCAATACCAAACCCGTTTGCAAGAGCGGCCCGGAACCCCGCTTGCCGTAGTTCGGCACCTCAGGTTTCTCGTGCAGCTTGGCGCCAACTCCGTGACCCACCAGCTCGCGCACCACCCCGTAGCCCAACGGGGCCACATGGTTCTGGATGGCGTAGCTGATATCGCCCACGCGGTTGCCACTCACGGCTTGTTCGATGCCTTTGTACAGCGACGCTTTGGTTTCCCGCAGCAGCGTCAACACTTCCGGCGCCACCTCCCCGATTGGGTAGGTGTAAGCACTATCTGAATGAAAGCCATTCAGGAAAACCCCACAGTCCACCGATAGAATGTCGCCACTTTTCAGCGGCTCGTCGGTGGCGAACCCGTGCACCACTACCGAATTCGGCGAGAGGCACAGGCTAAAGGGAAATTTATTATATCCTTTGAAGGATGGCACCCCGCCGTGGTCCCGGATGAATTCCTCCGCGCGCTTATCAAGCTGCCGCGTCGTCACTCCTTCCTTCACCATACTCGCGACTTCGCCGTGAGCCTTGGCCAGCACGAGAGCGCTGGCGCGGATGAGGTCAATCTCTTCTTCGGTTTTGTATTGTATGCTACCGCTTGCCATTGTTGCTGCTTACGAAGCGACGGAAATGGGTTGTGCGGTGCGACCGCGCAGCTTGCCCGATTTCATCATGCCATCGTAGTGCTGCATCAACAAGTAGCTCTGCACCTGGTTCACCGTATCGAGCACCACACCCACCATGATGATAAGCGACGTGCCGCCATAGAAAGCCGAGAACGGACGGGTTACCCCAAACAACAAAGCAATAGCCGGGAAAATGGCAATCAATGCCAGTGCGATAGCACCCGGCAGCGTTACACGCGTCAGGATTTCGTCGATATACTCCGAAGTCTCGCGGCCTGGCTTCACGCCGGGCACGAAACCACCGCTCCGCTTCAGGTCATCAGCAATCTGATTAGGATTAACACTGATGGCCGTGTAGAAGTAGGTGAAGATGATAATCAGTAAGCCGAAAGTCAGGTTGTACTGCCACGAGGTGTAGTCCGAAAACTTCACGCCGATGTAACTGGCGGTATCACTCTGGTTCTGCCATACCGACGCCACGATGGCGGGCACAAACATCAGCGACTGCGCGAAGATGATAGGCATTACGCCAGCCGCATTCACCTTGAGGGGAATAAACTGACGCTGCGCATCAAGCTGCGTAGTTCCACCTACCTGCTTGGCGTACTGCACCGCGATACGGCGAACAGCTTGCGTGAGCACGATAACCGCCATTACCACGAGGAACAACACCACCATTTCCAGCAGGAAAATCAGGGACTTGTTCACACCTTTGGCTGCCGCCTCGCCGATGATGGCACCAGGGAGACGCGACACGATACCAATCATGATAAGCATGGAGATACCGTTGCCGATGCCTTTGTCCGTGATTTTCTCACCCAACCACATGCAAAACAAAGTGCCGGCCGTGATGATAATCATGGTCGAAACAGTGAAGAATGTGCCAGGATTGATGATGGCTTCGGCGTTAATCGTGGCAATGAAGCCAACCGATTGGGCCAATACAATTGGAATCGTGAGAATCCGGGTGTACTGGTTGATTTTTTTACGACCCGACTCGCCTTCCTTCTGAAGCTTCTGGAAGTAAGGCACGGCAATCGTGAGCAGCTGCAGCACGATAGAGGCCGAGATGTACGGCATGATGCCCAGCGCAAAAATCGACGCGTGGCTAAATGCACCGCCAAGCAGCGTATCCAGAATGCCAAACAGGCCGGCCGCACCCGTCTTTAGTTGGGTAGGGTCCACGCCCGGCAGCACCACGTACACGCCGAGGCGATAGATGGCAATGAAGAAAAGCGTATTGAGGATTCGCGTACGCAAATCCTCAATCGCAAAGATGTTTTTTATCGACTCGATAAACTTATTCATTGCCGAAGGTAGCTTTTTAGAGCGTAACCGCTTTGCCACCGGCCTTCTCGATGGCTTCAACAGCCGACTTCGAGAATGCGTGAGCATGAACTTCTACGGCAGTGGCGATTTCGCCGCGACCGAGGATTTTGATTTTAGCATTCTTGGAAACCAGGCCGTTAGCCACGAAGTAGGCAGCATCCATCGTAGTGGCGCTGTTCTTTTCGAGGAGGGTAGCCAGCGCATCGAGGTTGATGGCTTTATACTCTACACGGTTGATGTTCGTGAAGCCGAATTTAGGCACACGGCGCTGGAGGGGCATCTGGCCACCTTCAAAACCGGACTTGCGCTTGTAGCCCGAACGCGACTTGGCGCCTTTGTGACCACGGGTCGACGTGCCACCGCGCGTGGAGCCTTCGCCCCGGCCAATCCGCTTCTCGTTTTTAGTCGAGCCGTAGGCGGGCGATAAATTGCTAAGATTGAGCATGACGATAATAGTCTTACAGTTCGGTTACTTGGAGCAGATGCTGCACGCTCTTCACCATGCCCATAACGGACGGGTTTACATCGTGGGTAGCAGTGCTGTTGAGTTTGTTCAGGCCGAGGGACTGAACGGTGCGCTTTTGACGCTCAGGGCGGTCAATGGCGCTGCGCACGAGCTTTACTTGAATTTGTGCCATGTCAATTAACCGTTAAAAACGCGGGCCAAAGAAATACCACGGGCTTGAGCGATTTGCAACGGGTCGCGCATTTTGGCGAGGGCTGCAAACGTCGCTTTCACCACGTTGTGAGGGTTCGACGAGCCTTTCGACTTCGCCAGCACATCCTTGATACCGGCGCTCTCGAACACGGCGCGCATTGCACCGCCGGCGATTACACCCGTACCAGCCGCGGCGGGCTGGATGAGCACGAAACCACCGCCGTAGCGGCCTTCCATGAGGTGAGGAACGGTGTGCTTGTACATCGGCACTTTCACCACGTTCTTCTTGGCGTCGTCAATGCCTTTGGCAATGGCGTCGGTTACTTCGTTGGCTTTGCCGAGGCCGTAGCCCACGTTGCCGTTGCCGTCGCCTACTACCACGATGGCAGAGAAGCTAAAGCGGCGACCGCCTTTCACCACCTTCGCTACGCGGTTGATGGCTACTACTTTTTCTTTGAAGTCGGAGTCAGCCCCCATGCGGGAGTTGTCCTTGTTCCGGTCGCGGTCGTTGCTGCGCTGACGGTCTCCGCCAGGACGATTGTTGTCGCGTTCTTGCGCCATGATAGTTTAGAAATTGAGGCCGCCTTCGCGAGCACCTTCAGCCAATGATTTTACGCGACCGTGGTAGAGGTAACCCGAGCGGTCGAACACCACTTTGGTAATGCCTTTTTCCAGGGCGACGGCGGCAACCTGCCGACCTACGGCAGCAGCCAAAGCCACGCCATTGCCACCCTCGGCCGTTACTTTTTTCGACGTTGCGGCAGCCAGCGTGCGGCCGGTCGTGTCGTCGATAATTTGAGCGTAAATGCCCGTATTGCTACGGAACACCGACAGCCGGGGCCGCTCGGAGGTGCCAGCCACCTTGGTACGGATGATGCGCTGAATCCGCTTGCGGCGAGTTGCTTTATCAAAAGCCATGATGCGAATTTATTTAGAGGCCGTTTTACCAGCTTTGCGACGGATGATTTCGCCCACGAAACGCACGCCTTTGCCTTTGTAAGGCTCGACTTTACGCAACGAACGAATTTTAGC
Organism: Hymenobacter antarcticus; assembly: GCF_039539545.1. Classification (NCBI taxonomy): domain Bacteria; kingdom Pseudomonadati; phylum Bacteroidota; class Cytophagia; order Cytophagales; family Hymenobacteraceae; genus Hymenobacter; species Hymenobacter antarcticus. The sequence continues at coordinate 124,438 of NZ_BAABDI010000012.1, forward strand.
GGCCACCTGGCCCAGCAACTGATTGTCGATGCTGTTGAGCGTGACAATCGGGTTTTTGCCTTTGTCGGTAACGGCCGTAGCAGTTACTTCACCCGGCAGGGCGATGTACACGTTGTGCGAGTAGCCAAGGGCCAACTCCAGCGTGCTGCCCACGAGCGAGGCCTTGTAGCCTACACCCACCAGCTCCAACTTCTTTTCGAAGCCTTTGCTGACGCCTTCCACCATGTTGTTGATGAGCGAGCGGTAGAGACCGTGCATGGCCTTGTGGCGCTTCTGCTCGGTGGGACGGGTTACCGTGAGGGTACCGTCTTCAACAGCTACAGTGATGTCGCGGTCCACTTTCGTGGTTAGCGAGCCCTTAGGGCCTTTCACCGTCACTGCGTTATCGTTGTCGACCGAAATATCAACCCCAGCGGGGACGGAAATCGGCAGTTTACCAATACGTGACATAATTGAATTTGCTAAAGCGGTTCCGGACTAGTACACGTAGCACAGCACCTCGCCGCCCACGTTCTCGGTTTTGCACTCTTTCTCCGTCATCACGCCTTTCGAGGTCGAGATGATGGCGACACCCAGGCCGCTGAGGACGCGGGGCAGGTTGTCGGCGGCCACGTACTGACGCAAGCCGGGCGTCGAAACGCGCTTCAGCTTGGTGATGGCGGGCGCCTTCGTGGTCGGGTTGTACTTCAGAGCAATTTTGATGGTGCCCTGAACCGACGAATCATCAAAACGGTACGACTGAATGTAGCCCTTGTGATAGAGCACTTTCGTGATTTCCTTTTTGATGTTGCTGGCCGGAATTTCTACCACCCGGTGGTTCGCCTTGATGGCGTTGCGTACCCGGGTCAGGTAGTCGGCAATGGGGTCAGTGTTCATTATTTATTAAATACGTCCGCTTTTTTCGGAGCGCAAAGATAAGAAAATTTCGCCGGGTGCCCAACGGGACCAACGAAATTTCGGTTAAGACTACTTGGCACGTCCGGCGATGGCACGGCCAATGGTTTCTTTTGGCAACCTGCCAAATGGTTTTGAGGCAAGCCTCGGGGGTTTTGGGAGTGCAAAGGTAGCAGGCTCACAGGGCTTTTGCAAGCGTGTGGTGGAAATTACTGTAACTCCCCAGCTCACATCAACCGCCTACATACCGCGCTAGTGCCTCCCCTATGAGTTGATTGAGGCTGATGTTGCGTTGCTTGGAGAGGATAGCCGCCTTACGGTGCAGGTCGGTGTTCACGCGCACGTTAAATGTACCCGTGTAGGGTTTATCGGGCTTCTTGCCTACTTCTACACACGTCTCCAGGTAGCTTTCCACCGCTTCCTCAAATGCCGCTTTCACTTCCTTGGCCGTTTCACCCTCGTAGCTGACTAAGTCCACGATGGCTTCAATCCTGCCATAGAGGATTTCCGATTCGGGGCTATACTTCACTATGCTGAAGTAACCTTTATGGGTGAGTACGTTGTCCATTAGTTTGGTGCCGTTGATGCCCGGCTGGCTGGTATTTCTGGAACCGAACGGATGCCTCAGCCTTGGGAAGGCTTTACAGCAGGCTGGCAGATGTTGAGCTTTTCAGTAACCAAATCCAGTTGATAGGGCTTCAAGATGTTACCCGGATGGGGCTTATGCAAATCAAGCACCTCTTGGCTGGTCTCGCTGTAGAACTTGCGCCGGCTGCCGCCCGTCTTGCCGCTTTTGAGCAGTAGGAAACCATAAGCCGCCAGCAGCTTTTCTAACTCATCCCAAGTAAAATCCTTAGCACGCTTGCACAGCCGTTCCGTCAACTTATCGCGTCTGCTCATCTGGCGAGGCTACTGATGTTGCTAAGCAACAGTTGTAACTATTTATTAGTTACACAAAGCTAGTTGTTTTTTGGTAGCAATACCGGCTGCTTCCCCGCCCCTGCCCCGCTGCCTGCAGCACAAGCATCTTGAAAAACGTGGTGCGACAAGTGGCCTTTGGAATTACAAGTCCTCGGGCGTTAGCCCCGTCTTCTTCGCCACCCGCTTGAGTATCACCGGCCCAATTTCCTAGCTGTCGTGAAAGGCAAACGTGTAGTCTTCCCACCCCACTCGCGTCAGCGTTCGGTGCGAACCCGATTGCCGCTTCTACTCCCAACCAATGCGCAGCAACGCAACTCAGTGCCAGCCGCGCCTTCGCGGCCCCAAACTGGCTCACGCCGCAATGGAGAAAACGCCCGCCAAATCCGGCAACTCTTCGCCCTGTTCCAGCCGTTCCGCCATCACGCGCAAGGCCAGCGCCTGGGCATGGGCAATGGCGGCTTCCCGCGTAACGCCGTAAGCCAGCGCCCCGCTTATTTCAATGACTTCGGCCAGCCAACGGCCGTCTGCTTCGCGTTCGGTTTCTATGGTCATGAGGAAAGCCCCTGGCTTCTTTATGCACCGGCGGCTAGTTCAAATATACACCCCGCCCCCACCACCCGCCGCCCAAGCATCGGGAGAAACGCAGAGTGGCGGAAACCTCGTAAAGAGATACACAGAGATTATGTACAACAGTTTACCTCACCTTCATTTGCTTGAGTTCGATATATCCAGAACTGTTGCAAAGAAAGCAAATACCTTTTTCAACATGGTCATATTTAGGTAAGCGGCCCGTACCATTACATCTTGTACACACTGTATAATGGCTTAATAAGGACAATGTATTATTCTTTTGCACTTCTATATCACGCGAAAATTGACTTTGATACACTGGTATTAAAGTACCGCTGTTATGGATTTCACGATGACACCAATTGCAAAGAGTTACAAGCGCATCATCCTTGTATTGCCAAGGCAGAGATGAGCGTAAATAATACTTGTGATGTATTTCTAAGTGATAGGCTTTAGGAGAGTAAATCAAGCCTTGGAAGGCTATGATTTCGCCATCACCCCTAATTGGAATTGTAACAAATGATGGGTTAGGTCCAAAGATTAACGAAGGTTTGTAATTCTTCTCTTTGTATCCGTCAAAAAGAATGATTTCGTCTTCCCAAAAGTGACTTCCCTTATGAGGATGGTCCGACGGTATATAGTCAATTTCAGTAGTTTTACCTTTTCTACATTGTTGACATCAGACTAACCGCACTATGTGCGCAAGGGTAAATTTGCGGCTTACCCCCTTGGTTCGATGTCGTTACTCACCCACTTAGCCGACGTGCCGGACTTCCGGCGGCAGAATAAAAACTTTCGCCACAAACT
>NZ_BAABDI010000013.1:0-92575 GCF_039539545.1 Hymenobacter antarcticus
ATTGCAACGGTCTGTTCGCGCATGGGGAAAGTAGGAATGAGGCGGTTAGAGACCTCAAACCTACTTCTGCTCTGCCGAGCAGACTTTTTTTGTGCTCTCCAACTACTCCGCAACTTGGGTTACTTAGGCCGCCCGGCGCTGGCGGAGCCGCCTAAGGGCATAGCCCACGCCCCCGGCCAGAAGTAGCGAAACGCCGCCATCCAGTGGTATGGTCGTGGGGTCGACGGCCGGGCCGGGGCCACCACTGCCGGGCTGCGCCCAGCCGGGGCCCACGGCCAGCACTACCAGCACCAGCACGCGCACCACGGCCAGCATCGGGCCAAACCACCACAGGCTCCCGGCCCGCAGCCAGAAACGCAAACGAAGAAATGAATTCGGTTTCATAAGGAGTGGGTTGGTTAGTTGAGCATGATTTTGCGGGTGATGGTCCCCGTGGCGGTGGTTACGCGCACGGTGTAGACGCCGGCCGCCAGCCCGGTGGTGGGCACGTCGAAGCGCACGCTACCGGCCTGCGCCGTGGGGTGCGCGGCGGCGTATACCCGCTGGCCCAGGCTGTTGAGCAGCGTGAGCTGGGCCTGCGCCAGCGCGGGGGCCTGCCCGGCTACTATCACATGCGCCACGGCCGCGTTGGGCACGGGGTTGGGGTACACCTGCACTTCAGCAAAGAGCCGGGCGTTGGTGGTAGCCAGGGGGCCCTGCGCGTTGAGATGCAGCACGAAGCGGGCCGTACTCAGGCCCTGGGCCAGGGTGGCGGTGTAGGCCCCGGTGCGCAGGTTGTGCCAGGTGCCGGTTTGCCGGTCTTCGAGGAAGAGCGTGGTGGCGGGCGGGAAATTGTCGAGGCGCTGCGGCGTGAAGGTGAAGGTGCCGGCCGTCGGCGCGTTCACGCCCAGGGGCAGCGCCTGCGACTGATTACCCACCGGCAGGCCCTGGATGCTGAGGCTTTCGGGGCCGGCCTGCTGGTAGAGCGTGGGCTGCTGCCCGCCGTTGAGGATGACCTTGAGGGCATCGTAGTAGCTGTCGAAGGCGGCGGTGGCCCCGGCTTCCTGGTACACGTAGAGCACATCGGGCAGGGTGCCGGCCGTGGGGGCTTTCAGCTCCAGCTCCAGCAGGGGGCGGGTTTCGGCGGTGCCCCGGTTCTGCACCGGGCTGCTGTAGACAGTTTCGCGGGCCGCGTCGGTGAAGGTGAGCGTGACCGTGGCTGGCAGGCCAACGCGACCGAAGAAGGCCTGCCCCGAAGCTACGAGGTTGGCCCCGGCCGGGCCCACGTTATTCACGTAGCTCACGTAGGAGCCGGCGTACTGCCCGCTGCTCTGGAAGGTGTAGAGGGCGTTGTTCATGCCGGTGGGCCGGGCCAGGTTATCCCAGTTCAGCGGGGCCGGGTAGGGGTTGCCGAGTAGCTGCCAACCCGAGTTGGCGGTGGCACCGCGCGTCAGGGTCACGGGCTGGTTGCCGGTGCGCAGGGTGCCGGTCAGGCTCAGGGTGGCGGGGGCCAGATTCACGGTGTAGCCCTGGCCGGCAGCCAGCGGGTCGCCCAGAGCCGGCGACTGCCAGCCGAAGTCGAAGGTGCTGTTGCCGGTGGTGGTCAGGCGCTGCTCTCCGTAGGTAAACACCGTGGGGAATGGCGTCACCACGAACGGGTCGGGAGCCGTGTTGTAGGCCGGATTCACCACCGGGGCGGGGAAGCCGGGGCCGCGCAGGTCGGCCACGGTAGCCCCCGCCACCGGCGAGGCGAAGTGGCGGTAGCCCAGGCCGGCATTCAGGGCCGGGCTCACGTAGCGCTGGGCCGTGGCCGCGCCCGTCACGAGGCCGCCCCCGGCCGGGTTCAGCACCATGGCCGTGCCGCTGGCGTCCGATTCCAGGGTCAGGTTGCCATTGGAGGCGAGGTTGCCGATGGCCAGCCGGAGCACGCGGCGCAGGCCCAGCGGGGCTTGCAGCGTCACGCCGGCGGGGTTGGCCACCGTCAGGTTGAGGAAGCGCAGGGGGCCGCTGCCGCCCAGGGTCTGGGCGGTGGTGCCGGCGCAGAACAGGCTGGCGCTGGCCGTGTTCAGGGTACCGTTGTTGAGCAGGTTACCCTTCAGCCGGAGGTTGCCGCTGGTGCTCACGGTGGCCCCACTGGTCACCGTGAGGTTGCGAATAATGACCGCAGCCGTGCTCAGGGCCGGGTAGTTGCCCATGCCCGCCGGAATCAGGGTCGTGCTGGTGCTGTCGGGCACCTGGTTGCAGCTCCAGTTGGCGGCGGTGTACCAGTTGGTGCTCACCGTGCCGAGCCAGGTGAAGACCCCGGCCGCCGTGATGGTCAGGTTGCTGCCGTTGTCGGCCCCGATGGTGGTGGGCTGGCTGCCCACCACCCGGATGCGGTAGCCGGTGCCGGCCGCCGTGCCCGCCGGCAGCAGGCCCGCGATATTCCCCGTGCTGACACCCGTGAGCGTACCGATGCTCACCGGGCTGCCAAACGAGCCGCTGGCGTTCGAGAGCTGGGCCGTGAACACGTTGCCCGCCGTGAAGTTGCTGGCCGTGAACGGCACGCTGATGGGCGTGCCCGCGCAGTAGCTGCCCGTGATGGCCGAGGTCTGAATGCTGGCCACCGTGGGGGCCGCGTTCACCACCACCGTCGTGCTTACCGTGGTCGAGCAGCCGTTCAGCGAAATCAGCACCGAATACGGGCCCGCGTTGGCCGCCGTGGCGCTGCCGATGCTCTGGTTCGGGCCGGTGGCGGTGTAGCCGTTCGGGCCGGTCCAGGCGTAGGTCGCACCGCTGATGCCGGTAGCCGTGAGCGAGATGGATGAGCCGGCCGTCACCGGCGAGTTCGAGCCCGCCGAGGCCGTGCTCAGGTTGGTAATAGTGAGATTGGAGCCGTTATCATTACTGATAATAACGGGGCTGGAGCTTTCCAGCCGGATGCGGTAGCCGCTGCCGGCCACCGTGCCCGCCGGCAGCGTCACACTGAACGAGCCCGCCGTGGCGGCCGTGGTGCTCACCGTCCCGATAACCGTGCTGGCCACGAACGAGCCGCCGGCATCCGAGAGCACCGCCGAGATAGTATTGCCAGTCCCGAAGCTCGGGCCGCCGGCCGTGTAGCTCACCGTGAAGCTGCTGCCGGCGCACAGCGGGCCGGCAAAGGCCGTGAGGGCCAGCGTGGTCACGGGCACGGTCGGCGTCACCGATACCGCTACCGTGGCCGAGGCCGTGCAGCCGGCGGCGTTGGTGATGGTGAGCGTGTAGTTGCCCGACTGCGCCGGGGTGGCGTTGGTCAGGCTCAGGTTCTGGGTGCTGCCCACCGTGGCGCTGCCGCCGGCGGTGTACTGCGCCGTCCAGGAGTAGCCGTTGCCAGCCACGGCCGGGCCGCCGTTCAGCACGATGGTGCCGCCCTGCGCCACCGGCGAGTTGCTGGTGACCGCCACGGTCGGCACGGCGTTCAGGATAATGTTCGAGCCGTTGTCGTTACTCACGATGGTGCCCGGGTTCGAGCCCACCAGCCGGATGCGGTAGCCGCTGCCCAGCGGCGTGGTGCCGGGAATAGTGGCCGTGAGCGAGCCATTGCCCTGCCCGCTAAAACTGGTGGAGCCAATAGCGACCGGCGCGGCAAACGAGCCGCTGGCATCCGAGAGTTGCGCCGTGATGGTGTTACCGGCCGGGAACGGGTTGCCCGACACCGCGAAGCTGATGCTGCGCGCCGCTCCCAGGCACAGCGACCCGCTGAACGTGGTCAGGGCCAGAATGGGGTCCGTCGAGGTCAGTACGTTCACGTCCACGAAGCTGCTGGAAGTGCAGGTGCCCAGCGTCACGGTCAGGTTGTAGCGGGCTACGCCGGCCGTGGTGGTGCTGGTGGTGGGGCTTTGCAGCGTGGAGGTAAACCCGCCGGGCCCGGACCAGGCGTAGGTCGCGCCGGTGTAGATGGGAGTCACGCCCAGGGCGATGGCTGCCCCGTTGGCCACCGAGGCCGGACCGGTGGCCTGGCTCACCGGCGTGGTGTTAATCGTGAGGTTCACACCGTTGTCGGTGCCCGTGGTGGCGGGGTTGCTGGCCACCACGCGCACCCGGTAGCCGCTGCCGGCCGGGGTGGCCTGGGGCAGAATGCCCGTGAGCACGCCGCCGTTGGCGCTGATGCTTTGCAGGGTGCCCAGCAGCGGCGCGTTAGCCGCGAATACGCCGCTGGCATCCGAGAGCTGGAAGTTGAACGCGTTGCCCGCCCCGTAGAGCGACGTATTGGTGCTGAAGGGTACCGTGATGGTGCTGCCCGTGCAGTAGGTGCCGGGCGAAATCGTGCCCGTGGCAATAGCTTGCGGGTAGAGGTAGCTGGCCGCCGAGCAGGCGGTGCCGCCGGGGGTGGTCACGCAAATCTGGCCATCGGTGCCACCGGCCGGAGCCGCTACCGTGAAGCCATTCACCGTGTTGTTGGTGATGGCCCCGGCCGCCGTGCCGTTGAAGGTCACGGCCGTGGCCCCGTCCAGGTTGGTCCCCGTCACGGTCACGACCGTGCCGGCCGGCCCGCTGGCGGGCGTAAAGCCGCTGATAACCGGCACCGGGCAGGTGACGGGGAAGAAGAATACCCCGGCATTCGTCAGTCGAATGCCCTGCGCCACGGTGGGCAGCGTCATGCGCAGGCGGATACCCCGCACGTTGTTCTGCACCGTGGCCAGGGTGCGCGTCACGTTTATGGGCGCAGTCTGGTTGGCGGACAACGTGGCGGCGTAGGTGTCCACCACGCTCCAGGTGCTCAGGTTGGCCGACGTTTCCACGAATACCGTGTAGTTCACGGCCGTGCCGTTCACATTCTGCAAGGCGTACTGCACTTCCGAGATAGTGCGCAGCGTGGTGGCCCCCAGGTCTACCTGGGCGTGGAAGTTATTGAAGAAGGTGGAAGAACCCCCCGTCACGGCCGAGCCGTTGTACATCTGCTCCACGGCCGTAGCCGTGATGCCGCTGCCGGTGTAGCTGGCCGCGGGCTGGCCGGCGGCGAAGTTCGGCGAGTTGTTGCAGCCGCTTTTGGCGAAGGCCCGGCTCAGCACCTGGCTCCACCTGCCGCTGGCATCACGCACCCGCACAAACAGGCGGTGCTGGCCGTCGGTCAGGGCGCTGGCATCGGCCAGCAGGTTGAGGTTGGTGAGGTTGGTAGCCGGCGTGGGAATAGGCACGTTGGCACCGAGGCCATAGCCGGGGTCGGTATCAAAGTAATACTCGGCCTTGTTCAGGTTCGGGATGGCGGCCACCGTGGGGTCGTCCACGTAGAACGCCCGGTTCTGGGTCTGGCTGTACTTGCCCGCCACGTCGCGCACCCTGTAATACAAGGTGTGGAAGCCCACCGCCAGCGAGCCCAGGCCCACCGAAAAGGCAACGCCCGTGGCGTTGGTGCCGCCGCCCGTGATGGCCGCGCTGCTGCCCAGGCCGTAGCCGGGGTCGATATCCACGAAATATTCCACGGCCGCCAGGTTGGCGGGCGGCGCGTTCGTAGCCACGGGCTCCACGTAGAAAATCTGGCGGTAGGTTTGGCTCCAGCCACCGTTGGCATCGCGCGAACGGACCGACAAGGAGTGGAAGCCCGGCGCCACGCTGCCCAGGCTGGCCGTGAAGGCCACGCCCGCCGCGTTGGTGCCGCCGCCCGTGATGGCGATGACCGTGCCCGCGCCGTAGCCGGGGTCGGTGTCAATGAAGTACTCGGCGCCCGCCAGGCCCGGCGCGGCGGCCGTGCTCGTGGCCGGCTCCTTGTACAGAATCTGGCGTTGGGTCTGGCTCCAGTTGTTGGCCCCCGCCCGCGAGCGGATGCCCAGGGAATGAAAGCCCGGGGTAACCGCAGCCAGGCTCAGCGAAAAGGGCAGCGCGGCCAGGTTGGTGCCCGGCGTGGCCGGCAGCGTCACGGCCGTGCCCAGGCCAAAGCCGGGGTCGGAGTCGAGGAAATATTCCACCCGGTCGAAAGCGGGCGCGGTTTGGGCGTGCAGCGTGGGCGAGAGTATCGCCCCGGCCGCCGCCAGCAGCAGCCCCAGTCCTAGCCGGAGGTGCCGTGTCATGCGCAGGAAGTCCATTATCAGACAGCAGAAAGTGCCCGCGAAGGCACCGCCCGCTTTAGTTATTGGACCGCGTGCTGATGGTGCCGTTCAGGCTGTTGCCTGACACCGATTGGTTGAACTGGTAAATCGAGGGCACGTTCGGGATGCCGGCAATGCGATAAGGCAGTGTGCCACCGAAGGCGCCCACGTCCGTGCCGCTCTCGCCCGTGCCGATGGCCGGGCTGCCCGTGCGCAGCTGAAACGCGCCGTCGGTCGAAGCCGTGCCGCCCACGAAGATGGACGAAGGAGCAATGTTCTGCTGGTTGCCGTTGGCCGTGCCGAAAGCAGTGTTGCCGCTGATATTGTTGGTGTAGGCGTTGTTGCGCGGAGTGAATCTGCTGCCACTGCCGGCGAAGGTCAGGACGTTATTCTTGATAACGGAGTTATCCACCTCGAGGGAATTGCCACTACCGCCCGCCAAATCACCAATGACGTTATTGGAAATGAGGATATTACCGAGGCCGGCGTATTGCCCCGTGTCAGTCCTCACGCTGCCGGTGATGATGTTGCCATTGACGATAACGTTGCTGACGGCGGTGGCCACCGTACTGCCAGGATAAAATATGATTGAGTTGCCACCCGCAAGGTAGTTCTGGCGAACGAAAATGTTGCTTACGCCCACGGAGCCGATGGCGGGGTTATACCCCACGTAAAGAGCGCCAGTAATTTGGTTTCGCTCCACCGTAATGTTGTTGGCCGCAATGTTAACCCCGCCAATAACGCAGCCGGTGATGCGCGAGCCGGCGCTGCCGTTGGCGAACGTCACGGCGCCTGTCCGAGAGTCCCGCTTATCAAGCTGCAAGGCCGGGTTCTGGTCCAGGAAGTAGCCGTTGCCGATGATGGTGAGCGGCCGGACGCAGTTCAGGGGGCCGTAGGAGATATCGGTGGGCTCCAGGTAGATGATGTCGTTAGCGCTGGCCGCGTCGTGGGCAGCCTGCAGGGTGGTGTAGATGTTGACCCCCGCGATGGTGAGGCCGGAGTTGTTCACGCGGCGGATGGTCTGGGCCTGGGCGGCGAAGGTGGTGGCCAGGGCCAGCACGAAGAAGAAGGAAGCGAAGATGTTTTTCATGAAAGCGGAAAAAAGTGGGTTGAAAAATGAAAAAAAGGGCACGTGAGCAGTTAGAAAGCAGTTTTGGTCCAGCGCCAGGCAAATCAGCCTGAACACAGGAATCCCGGCTCGCCTTTTTGGCCAGATGTCAATTTATTCTTGTTATTATTTAAATCTTAACTCGCAAATATTCAGGTATGAATTAAAAAGCAACACCTACTTCCGGGTATTTTTTATTTTTTCCACAGAATTATTATTTCCATAACCCAGCCGCACAGCGCCGCACCGTGCCGGCCGAAACGCGGCCGCAAGCCCCTGGCCGGGGCCTCGGGGCCGTGTCTGCCGGCGCGGGCCCGGCCGTATCTTTGTGCCCCGCCAGGCAAGGTGCCCGGCCCCTTGCCCCGCCCCTACCCATGCCCCGCATCCTCGCCATCGACTACGGAAACAAACGCGTGGGCCTGGCCGTGACCGACCCGCTGGGCATGATTGCCTCACCGCTCGAAACCATTCACAGCAAGGATTTGGTGGCCTACGTGCTGGCCTACCACCAGCGCGAGCCGTTGCGGGCCATCGTAGTGGGCATGCCGCGCACGCTACTCAATGAGCCCACCGACGTGACCAGCGCCGTGGTGGGGCTGCTGCGCACCCTGCGCCGGGCCCTGCCCGAGCTGCCCATTCATGAGCTCGACGAGCGGTTTACCTCCCGCATGGCCCACGCCACCATGCTGGCCGGCGGCCTGGGCCAGAAAGCCCGCCGCGACAAAGCCACCGTCGACCGCATCAGCGCCACTATTATTCTGCAATCTTTTCTCGAATCGCCGCTCATGCGGGAAGTCTGAAATTAATGGTTAGCGGTTAATGATTAGTGGTAAATTATTGACTACTTATTTACGCATTAAACACTAACCACTAATTATTAACCGTTAAAAAAATGATTTACTCCATTGTCGCCATCGGCGACCCCGTGCTGAAAACCAAAGCCAAAAATCTACCCGCCGACCTGCCCGCCGCCGACCTGCAGCAATTGGTGGCCGACATGTTCGAAACCATGTACTACGCCCACGGCGTGGGCCTGGCCGCCCCCCAGATTGGCAAGGGCGTGCGCCTGTTCGTGATGGATTCGGGGCCGATGGTGGAATTGGACGAAGAAGACCTGGCCGAGCTGGCAGAAGGCGAAACGCCCGAGGCCGGTATCAAGCGCGCCTTCATCAACCCGGTGATGGTGAGCGAAACCGGCGAGCAGTGGGGCTTCGAGGAAGGCTGCCTGAGCATTCCCGGCGTGCGCGAGCTCGTGAACCGCCACGCTGACATCGTGCTGCGCTACGAGGACGAAAACCGCCAGGTGCACGAAGAGGCCTTTTCGGGCATGGCCGCCCGCGTCATTCAGCACGAGTACGACCACCTCGAAGGCGTACTGTTTACCGACAAGCTTTCCGCCTTCAAAAAGCAGCTGCTGAAGGGCAAGCTGGCCCGCATCAGCAAGGGCGACGTGAAGCACGACTACCGCATGAAGTTCGCGGGCGAGGGCCGGCGGCGATAGGGCGGCCTATTCGACAGGAAATTGATAGGACCTAAAAACTGGCATACCCGCTGTGGTATGCCGGTTTTTTTTCGTTTTAGCTGCTATAAGTAGGTCGTGGGAATTAGTTTGACTTATCAGCACGTCATGCTGAGCCCGTCGAAGCATCTCTACCGCTTCGCTGAACGGCCCTACTGAAGCGGTAGAGATGCTTCGACTGCGCTCAGCATGACGTTCTTTTTTATTGCAAAGTAATTTACCCGACCTACTTATCAAGAAATGTTAGCCTGAAAACGGGATGAGGAAGCGTGGGATTTATCACCAGCCGCGTACCTTTTCATCGTGAAAAAATACGGCTACCTGCTCCTGATTTGTTTGCCGCTGCTATTGGTGGCCCGCCAGGCCCACGCGTGGGGCTTCTTTGGCCACCGGCTGCTGAACCGGCTGGCCGTGTACACGCTGCCGCCGGGCATGTTCGGCTTTTACAAGGCCAATATTGACTACCTGACCGTGAACGCCACCCGGCCCGACTCGCGCCGCACGGTGGTGCCCGGCGAAGCTCCCAAGCACTTTCTCGACGTGGACCGCTACGGCGATAGCGCCGAATACAAGCTGCCGCGCAAGTACGCCGATGCCGTGGCCCGCTACGGTGAGGACTCGCTGCTGCGCCACGGCATTGTGCCCTGGAACGTGGTGACGATGAAAAACCAGCTCACGGCCGCCTTCAAGGCCAAGGATACCGACCGCATTCTGCGCCTCTCGGCCGATATGGGCCACTACATCGCCGATGCCTGCGTGCCGCTGCACACTACCCGCAACTACAACGGCCAGCTCACCGGCCAGCGCGGCATCCACGGGCTGTGGGAATCGCGGCTGCCCGAGCTGCTCAGCGCCGACTACGACCTGTTCAGCGGCAAGGCGCAGTACCTGCCCAACGCGACGGACGCCATCTGGGCGGCCGTTATCCGCTCGCACGCGGCCGTGGACTCGGTTTTGCTATTCGAAAAGCAGGTCACGAAGGAGTTTGCCGAGGACCAGAAATTCGGCTACGAGCAGCGCGGCAGCCAGACGGTGCGGGCCTACTCGCGCGAGTTCAGCAAGGCCTACCACGCCAAACTCAATGGGCAGGTGGAACGCCAGATGCGCTACGCGACGGCCCTCATCGGCAACTTCTGGTTCACCTGCTGGGTAGACGGCGGCTCGCCCGATTTGCGCCAGATTCAGTATACGCCTTCCGAAAGCGAGCAACAGCGGCTGGCGCGTGAAGCCAAAGAAACGGCCGTAGCCCCGGTAGTGGCCGCCCCGGGCCACGATGAGTGATGGGTGAAACTTGTCATTGCGAGGCCACAGGCCGTGGCAATCCGTCCTGTTCTTAGCGACCAGCCCTGAGTCATGACAAGCGTTGTTGTGGGGCGGTGTCAAGGCTTTTCACTACGCAAAGCAGGGGCTGGTCACATCTCAGGGTTGGTCGCTTTTACAGGACGGATTGCTTCGTCGTACCTCCTCGCCATGACAGACAATTACCCCAGCGACTCGGTCAGGTGCAGCTGGTCTAAATCGAGCACGGCGATGCCGTCGTCGTCTACTTCGTAGGCGCGGATGAAGCGGCGGTGCCACTCTATCTCGTCGTGGGTGTAGGAGTTGCGGGCGTGCACCTCCTGGGCAAAGGTGTCGTCGTAGCCTTTGAGCTGAATGAGGATTTCCACGTCGAGGCGGGCATAATCTTCGGCCGTGCGCGCGTGGAGCGGGCTTTCGGGGGTGATGTCGTGCACGATGGTCCAGCTCAGCGGAAAGAAGCTGACCTCGCTGCGTTCGAGCGGCAGGAAAGCGTAGGTTTGGTTATTGGTGCCGGGGTCGATGGTTTTGAGCAGGACGCGGGCTTGCAGGTTGATAAGCGTGTTGTTGCGCTGGTTGGCGATGCGAAACTGCAGGCAGGGTGTGCCATCGGGCCGCCGGCTGATGATGGCCGTGTGGCTGAAGTGAATGCGGGCCGTGGGCCGCGAAAACCGCCCATACAGCAGGCCCGTGGCCAGCGCAAACGTGAGCACGCCCACCAGCGCCTCCACGCTGCTGATGAAACCGCTGCCGTTGCTGCCCGGATAGACGTGCCCGTAGCCGACGGACGTGAAGGTTTGAATCGAGAAGAAGAGCGCGCTCAGAAAATCCTGCCACCAGCCGCGCGGGGCGGCCACGCCGGGCAGGTCGTCGAGCCCGAGCACCAGGTAGGCCCCGGCGAAGGCCACGTTCAGCACCGTAAAAAACGCCACCACCACGCCGATAAACGGCCACCACTGCATCTGAATAAGCCACTGGTAGGAGTCGTGCCGGTGGGGGCCGCCCCGCCGCCGCACATTGAACGTACCGTCGTGATTGATAGCGCGCTTGGTGCGGCGCGAGAATTTCTCGCCGATACCGGGGTCCAGAGTAGCCATACAAGAGCGAGCTGAAGAATAAGGACAACAAAATAACGCCACGCCCGGACAAGCGCCGCGTGCCGTTCTTATCATGCGTCAATCATCGCCTCCTGTTTCGATGAAAGGCATTTATTCGCTGGTCCTGCTCACCATCTCCAACCTGTTCATGACGTTTGCCTGGTACGGGCACCTGCACCTGTTCAAGAAAATGGCCTGGTTTGCCGAACTGGGCATTTTTGGCGTCATCATGGTGAGTTGGGGGCTGGCGCTGTTCGAGTACATCTTCCAGGTGCCGGCCAACCGGCTGGGGTTTGAAGGGAATGGTGGTCCGTTCAGCCTGTTTCAGCTCAAGGTTATCCAGGAAGTCATCACCCTCACGGTGTTCACGCTGTGCGCGGTGTTCGTGTTTAAAACCGATAAGCTGGGCTGGAACCACGTAGCGGGCTTCGCGCTACTGGTGACGGCCGTGTATGTCATCTTCAAAAAATGGTGAGCCCCCGCTGCGGCTGGCAGGCATGAGGACTATTACTTTCGACCGCCAAAAAACCCCACAGCCCGGCGCGGCGTACCAGCCGCAATAAGGCCACGCCTGGACCAACCTGTTTCCTGCATCTATATGACCCTATTCTGCTCTCGAATACTGCTGGCGGTGCTGCTGGCCGGCGCTGCTTTCTTGCCTGCCCACGCCCAGAAAGTGGGCCTGGTGCTCAGCGGTGGCGGGGCCAAAGGACTGGCTCACATCGGGGTGCTGAAGCAGCTGGAGAAAAACCACATTCCCATCGACTACATCGTGGGCACGAGCATGGGCGCGGTGGTGGGCGGCATGTACGCGGCGGGCTACTCGCCGCAGGAAATCGAGCAGATTGTGCTCAGCCCCGAGTTTCAGAACTGGACTTCGGGCGAGCCGCTGGAAAGCAAGACGTTCAACTTTCTCACGGCGGAGCCTTCGCCCTCGGCCCTGCGCCTGGGCATTGCCATCGACTCCACGTTTCAGGCCCGCATCAGTACCAACCTGGTGAACGACCTGAACCTGAACCTGGCCCTGGCCCGACTGCTGGCCCCGGCCTCGGCCAGCGCGCAGTACGACTTCGACAAGCTGTTCGTGCCCTTCCGCTGCATGGCCTCCGAGGTATTTACCCGCCAGGTAGTGGAGCAGAAAAAGGGCGCGCTTTCCGACGCCATTCGCAACTCCATGTCGTTTCCGCTGGCGTTCCGGCCCATTCGCAACCTCGACGGTAAGTACTACTACGACGGCGCGGTGTACGACAACTTCCCCACCGGCACGATGAAGAAAACCTTCACTCCGGACATCATCATCGGGGTGAATGTGGGCGATGTGGCCATGAAGAAGTACCCCAAAAACGACGATGCCCTGCTGGGCAGCACCGTGGCCTTTCTGGGCACCAGCGTGGCCGACACCCTGAGCGTAGGCAAAGACGGCATCTACATTCAGCCCGATTTGGAAGGGATGGGCGTGGGCGACTTCGACCGGGTGAAGGACTTTATCGCGGAAGGCGACACGGCGGCGCGGCGCAGCATGGATAAAATAAAGCAGCGCATCGGCCGCCGCGTCGATTCGACGGATTTGCAGAAGCGCCGGCTGGCCTTCCAGGCGCTGGCCCCCAAGCCGCGCTTTATTGAGGTGAGAGTGAACGGCCTGCGACCCGACCAGAACGAGTACGCGGCGCGCTTCTTCCGCCGCTCGGGCCGCGACTACTCGCTCGATGACATTGAGGAAGGGTACTACCGCCTGGCCTCCGACGACTTTTTTAAGAACATCTACCCGCGCATTCGCTACGATGCCGAGCGCAAGGGCTACATATTCAGCGTGGATGCCCGGCGCAACAACAACGTGAGCACCGAAGCCGGGTTTGTGCTCAGCAACCGCCCCATCGACAACCTGTATTTTGGCCTGGAATACCGCTACCTGCGCCGCCTGCTCTACACGGCTTCGGCCGATGTGAGCCTGGGCCGCTTCTACAACGGGGCGCACGGCTCGTTCCGCATCAACGTGCCGGCCAGGCTGCCCTATTTCATCGAGCCGGAAGTGACCTACAATCAGTGGGATTTTCAGAACACGGGCGGCGTACTTGGCCGCAACGTACTCAACACCCAGGTGCGGCAGCAGGACACCAAGCTCGGGGCGCAGCTCGGCATCAGCCCCAACTACCGCAGCCGGCTGCTGCTCGATGTGGCCACCTTCGTAACCAAAGACGAGTACACCAATTCGAGTGAGATAAACTCGGCCGACGTGCTCGATGCCACCGTTTTCCGGGGCGCGACGGCCGCCCTGCGCCTGGCCCGCAACACCCTCAACCGCAAGCAGTACGCCACCAGCGGCCACCGTTTTGTTTACACCCTGCGCGGCGTCACGGGCTTGTCGACGTACACGCCGGGCTCCACGGCGCAGCAGGATGGCAGCTCGCGGCGGCACGAGTGGCTGCAGTTTCGGGCCACCGTGGAGCGCTATTTTGGCTTCAAAAAAGAACGCCACGCCTGGGGCTATTTCGCCGAGCTGATGGTGAGCTCGCAGGGCACGTTTTCGAACTACCGCTCTTCGCAAACCACCGCGCCCGTATTTGCGCCCCTGCCCGACTCGCGCACCCTGTTTATGGATGCTTACCGCTCCTCCCGCTACGCCGCGGTGGGCCTGCGCTACACCCAGCCTTTCCTCAACAAGCTGGAGTGGCGCACCGAAGTCTTTGTTCACGTCAATGCCCAGCCCCTGCGCCAGGGCGACCTGCAGGTGGCCGTGCGCCAATCGGGTTTCGACCGGCCCCGCCTCACGGCCAGCACCGGCCTGATTTTTCAGTCGCCGGTGGGCCCCGTAGCCCTCCAGGGCCGGTTCTACGACGACGCTTCCGAGCGGTTCGGCATCTACGGGCACCTGGGCTACCTGCTGTTCCGGAGCCGCGCGCTGGAATAAGCCAGCCGCGAGCTCGGGCTTTACCCGCTATTTAAGTTGTTGATTATTAAGCACCCGTGCAGAAGCAAGCGTATGCCCCGGTCCGACCGCCCCAGGCGGTCCGACCGGTTGTCGTTGGACCGAAATCGTTGGTGCTTCAACCGGTCAGACCGCCTAGGGCGGTCAGACCGGCAGGCCCGACTCGAATACGGTTACTTCGGCACCAGTACGTAGTTGACAGTTGTTAGCAGACCGGCAATCACCTGACTAACAACAAGCAACGAGCAACTGACAACCCATTTACTTTTGAACGACTGCTTACCCCACCAACCCGGCGATGAGCTCGGGCACCTCCAGCGGCAGCAAGTGGCCGGCCGCTACCACCTGGCAGGCGGTACCGGCCGGCAGGCGCGGCAGGGTCTGCGCGCGTTGCGCGGCCGGCGTAATGGCGTGGTCGTGCGCGCCCACCAGCAGGTGGCAGGGCACGGCCACGCCGGGTAGCTGAGCCGAAATATCCTCCCGGCTGCCGGTCGTGAGCCACACGTTCCAGGCGGGCTGGGAGCAGCGCAGGTTATCGGCCACAACGGCCTGCCGGACGGTAGCGGGCAGCGGCTGCCAGGTGATTTTCTCAAACGTTTTTTCGGCCTCAGCCGCCTTGCCGTAGGCTGCCAGCGCGGCCGCGCGGTCGTCGTCCGTCATGGGCTCGCCCGCCGGGGGCGAGGGCGACAGCAGCACCAGCCGCCGCAGGCCCGCCGGCTGCCGGGCGGCCAGCGCCAGCGCGATTTTGCCCCCCATGCTATGCCCCAGCAGCGTAAAATCGGTGAGCGCATGCCGAGCCACGTAGGCGGCCACCCAATCGGCGTAGGCCCGCACCGAGTAGTCGAACCCGGCCGGCGCGGGCTGCCCACCAAACCCGGGCAGGTCGGGGGCCAGCAAGGCGGTATCGGGGGAAAGCAAGGGCCGCAGGGCATCAAATTCGCGACCAGCGCCGGCCCAGTAGTGCAGGGCGAGAATGGTATGGGGCATAGATTTTTGGAGGGCTGGGGTTTGCGCGGGGCCGGGCCGGCACGATGAGCGGCCGGCCCCACCGGGGCTGTGGGTATGGGAAGCGGCGTGGTGCCCTTCCCTGCCTCGTAGTAACTGGTTTGGGGCCCTTCCGGGTTTGATTTTCTTTCCTTCCACTTTCGTGGCGGCTCCTGATACAAACCGCCCGCCAGTCCCTTCCGTAGATTTTCGAGCTATTACCAATCCGACGTCCCTTATTTACCAACCTGCGTATTATAACTTTTTACTATTTTTTTCCATCCATCCTTTATCCAGCTAACCGCGCTAGTGGCCTTTGCCGAATTGCCAGGAGCCTGTTACTACATCCTTTCCATGTATGAATTCAGCTCCGGCATTGCTCACGGCGACGGACGAAGAAGTGCTTGTGCAGCGCCTGCTGGCCCGCGACGAGCAAGCACTACGCCTGTTGCACGACCGCTACGCCAAAAATATCCTGGCGGTACTAATGCGGCTGGTGCGCGACGAAGCCCTGGCCCAGGATATATTGCAGGAGGGCCTGCTCAAGGTGTGGCTCAGCATTGAGAGCTACGCGCCCGAACGCGGCCGCCTCTTTACCTGGATGGTGCGCGTGTGCTGCAACCAGGCCATTGACGCTCTGCGGAGTCCGCGCTACCGCTTCCACAGTCGCAACAAGCCGTTGGAAACCGGCGGCGTCAGCCAGGCAATGGCCCCGGCCACCTTCAACCCCGACCACATCGGCCTGCGCGAGCTGACGCTCAAGCTCAAGCCCCGCCAACGCGAGGTAATCGACCTGCTGTATTTCGGCGGCTGCACCCAGGTAGAAACCGCCGAGGAGCTGGGCATTCCGCTGGCTACGGTGAAAACCCGGGCGCGGGCGGCGCTGAACATGCTGGCTCAGTTGACCAAAGAGCAAGCAAAAGCTGGCGACTGAGTAGTCATTCAAAAGCAACTGACAACTCATTTACTTTTGAACGACTGCTTAACTCTACTTTGGCAGGTTAGCGTGTTTTCACCGCAGAAGACGCAGAAGAGTCGCAGAAGAAACGCAGAGGCCGTTCTTCTGCGACTCTTCTGCGAAACCTTCTGCGTCTTCTGCGGTGAAAACAGCGGTATTGGAAGCCGCTGCAAGCAGCCGGTTATGACTTGCCAAAGTAGAGTTAATGACTAACAACTTAAGCCGCTACCGCGGGCACTCCTCGCGGGTCAGGTTTTCGTTGATGATGATGGCGGCCCGGTTACCATCGGCGGCGGCCAGCAGGGCCTGTTGGGTACCGGGCGTGGTATCGCCGGCCGCGTACAGGCCGGGAATGGAGGTGCGCAGTCCCGAATCGACCCAGACGGCTCCCTTGCTGGTGAGGCGCGCCCCCAGGTCGGCGGCCAGGGGGCTGCGCTGGTGCTGGGGCGCGTGTAGAAACAAGGCGGCCCGCTCCAGCAGGTCGCCGTTGGCAAACTCGATGCAGCGCAGGTCGCGGGCCGGCGAGCCGATGAGCCGCACCACGGCCTCTTCGCGAATGCTGATTTTTTCGCGGCGCAGGCGGCGGCGGGCATTGGGCGTGAGGTGGCCGGGGCCATCAGTCACTACTATCACATCGCGGCTCCAGCGGCTCACCAGCAGCGCTAGCCCCGTCACGGTACTACCCTGCCCGTACACGGCCAGGGGCTGGTCGCGCACTTCCCAGCCGTGGCAATACGGGCAGTGCAACACCCCCCGCCCCCACAGCTCGCGAAACCCCGGCAAGGCCGGCAGAACATCGGACACGCCAGTGGCCAGCAGCACCCGCCGGGCCGTCACCTCAACCAAGGCATCGTCGGCGGTGCCGTGGCCGGTAGCCCGAAAGCCTTTGCCCTGTCGAGCAAGGGTTTCGATTTTCAAACCCTGAACCTCCACCGTATCGTAGGGCTGCAGCTGCTCCTGCCCGATGCGCAGCAGCTCGGCTGGCCGGATGCCGTCACGGGTGAGAAAACCGTGTACGCCCGGTGAGCACTCGTTGCGCGGGGGTCCGCCATCGGCCAGCAGCACCCGGCGCAGGCAGCGCCCTAGCGTGAGCGCCGCCGACAGCCCGGCACTGCCCGCGCCAATGACGAGAACGTCGTAATCGTAGGACATCAGAAAAAACAGTATCAGGTTCGGAGGTATTAACCCAAAGCTTGGCAGCGAGGTTGTGCCTACGCATTGGCCCAAAGCAAAAGAAGGTCCTCCCCGGTGTGGGGAGGACCTTCTTTTTCGTATACCGGCGAGCCGGGAGCATCCTTATTCTTTAATGAGGCGCTTGGTGAGGTTAACGATTTCGCTGCCGTTCTGGCCACGCACCAGCACCGTGTAGGTGCCGTTGGCGAGGGAATTCAGCGTCAGAACGTGGGTCAGGCCGGCGCTAAGCGTCGTGTTCATCACCACGCGGCCCGTGGCGTCGAGCAGGCTTACCTGGTAGGTGCCGGTGGGCAGCTGCGTCAGGTCGAGCGTGCTGGTCATCTTGCCCGGATTCGGGAAGAGCGTGATGGCTGGGGCTGAGGCCAGCGCTTTGACGAAAGCCGCCGTGCGAACCGGCGAGTAGGTCGCCGTGCCATCGGTGTCTACCTGCTGAAGGCGGTAGTACACCGTGCTGCTTACTTTCGCGCCGATACCAGTGTCGGTCAGGGCGTAGTCCGTCGGGGCCGACTTACTGCCCTGGCCTATCACCTGGCCAATTTTCACGAAGTCGGTGCCGTTGAGGCTGCGCTCCACGTTGAAGTAGTCGTTGTTCTTCTCCGAGGCCGTGTTCCAAGCCAGTTGCGTATCCACGTTTTTCACTGCAGTGGCCGTGAAGGCTGTCAGTTCTACCGGCAGCGGGGTCTGGACAGAACTCGTGCGGTAGTCGGCTTCCGGCTGAGTAGCTACTCGCTTAGGAGCCATAGACGGCGACCCACCGTAAGCCGGGTCGTACAAGTCCACCAAACCGTTAAAGTTGTCGTCGTGATAATAGAAAGAGGCTGGGTCGAGGAAAGCTGGAATCTTGTCGCCATTCACCGTCTTGCTCACCAGTAGAAAGTCCGAGACCGACGTACTACCAAAAGGTCCTGCTATTTCATAATATTTAAACTTTTCCGGGTTGGCGGCGGCGAAGGCGCGGGCCTTGGCCACAATCTCATCACCTGCCAACCCGTTGCCGCTAACGTCAAAGCCTTCCGTCCAGTCAGCCGTTTGCCGATAGATGGGCAAAGCCGCCCGGCTGGCGTTATCGTTGTCGGAGTCGGTGTCGAAGATATCAGCGGTTGCATCGGTGTCCGAGTTAGTAAGTGTGGTCAAAGCTGCGCCGGCTGTTACCGTACCGCCCGGTGTGGGGTCATAGCTATTATCTAGGCCATCTTTATCCGTATCCGTCCCGCTTGGAGCAATATAACCTGCAGTAGTCTGGGCTTCTCGGTCATCAGTAATGCCGTCGTTATCGGAATCAATGTCCAGAAAATTGTAATTTTTGCTGGTCGCGGTGCCACTGGTGCGCTGGTCGCTGTCGCTGTCGGTGAGAGTGTATCCGCTGACATCGGTTTCGGTCGCGACTACATTATTGCCACTTTTAGCGTAACTCACGCTTGTTTCGATGGCATCGGGCAAACCATTGGGCCCCACACCGGCCGAAGTCCCGGCAGCCGTAGCCCTAGCTACGGCAGTGGTCACAAACCGGCCTTGCGCAACGTCAAATAAACTTTGGTACGTGTAGGTGTTGCCGCCAGCAGTTACCGTTACAGGTCCGAATGTTTGATTCGGAACCGTGTTGCCATTTGCCTCAAAAGCATCCGTCAAACCATCACCATCAGCATCAAGGTCATTATGGTTAGGAATACCATCTCGGTCGATGTCAAAAAGGTCATTTACGCCGTCGCCATTAGTATCGAGGAATACACCAAGGACGGGATGCACGTAGTTTACATCTAAATAATAAGGTACTGCCGCACCCGCAGCAAATGCGCTAGGGTCCACATAATTGGCATTGCCTGCGGCTACCCCCGTGGGCGAAAAGCCTTCCACGGCATCTAGTACACCATCATTGTCATCGTCGATATCAACGAGGTCGTCTACTCCGTCTTTGTCGTTGTCGCAGGCGGTGGCATATGTAAAGGTTTTGGCACCCTGGAATACGGTAAAGCCGTAGGTCCAGCTGTTCACCGTATAGGTGTTGCCTTGGTCAGTACTTACGCCCCATAGGTGAACGCCCGGGGTCGAATCGACGCCAGTAAGTTCCACTCCCTTGGTTGTAAAATTGGTTAACCGCGAATCGTCCCAATACAACAGGTCGTATGCCGCAGTATTGGGGCGGGTATTGCGTATCCGAAAGCCGTCGGGATTGCCCTCCGCATCATACACCGGAAAGTTGACTGTGGCACCCCGGCTCACAAAGTTGTATTTTATAACCTGTCCGGTTGGGGTCACGGTAGCTCCGTTTTTGTCTTTGCCGTCCCACACGATGGTATTAAAGCTTCCTCCGGCTACGAACTGCTGCAACAACCGGTCAACTCCATCATTGACGTTATTACCATTCAAGTCGATAAGAATATCGAACGAACCGGTTTCGTCGCTGCGCGTGGTGAATGCCACTTTGGTTACCCCAGCCTGGCAAAACGCGGCTGCGCTGGTACTCACGGTTGGAGTAGCAGCGCTTGGGTAAATGGCAGCATCCGGCTCGTTCACAAAGTTTGCGTATTGCGGGTAGCTGGTGCGGCTGGTCTGGCTTTTCTGCCGGTCAGCCACCGTGGTGCGCGTGGTAGCATCATATGTCGAACCAAATTCGTTGCTCACGAAATAGAAAACCAATGGACGCATCCCTGCCAGTTCCACTTGCTTCACAAAATACTGGCCCGGCGTTTTCTTGCTTTCTACCAACGGGTACAGGTTGAACGTAGCTGAAAGCCGGTTTTGAATGGCACCTGCAGGTCCCGAGGAAGTACCCGCCGAAAATGCCCAGTGTTTGCTGTAAAGGCGCCCTGGTTTCTCCACACCGGCGTTGGTACGCACAGTAAAGTCCCAAAAGTCATATTCGGAGCGCTTAGCATTGTCCGTCAACCCGCTTTCGCCGACTTGGGTAAACTCAATGTAAAATTCCTGGGCACTACCAGTAGTATTGGTATAAGTCAGCGGCGCATAGCCGCCTGCAGTGGGTAGTGGTCCCGCTTGCGCTTGCTGCGCGGTAGTAATCACTCCAGCCCCGGGTAACAGCAGCGATTGGTTTGTGCTAGCTTGGTCGCGCGCCAGGGTCGTGGTTTGCACCACGGTACCGGCACCCACGCCGTAGCGCAGAGTCAGGGTAAGGTCGGCTTGCGCGGTCGTGGACTCCGGGCGGGAATTGCGGCGTACGCCGTAGTAGAGCACTTCATTAGGCTCTATGTGCACATACATGCGATAATCTTCTGAGAAAGGAATCCCCCCGGTACCCGTCCAGGTGGCTGGTTTCAAAAAGCCTAGCGACGCGTTGTCGGTAACAACGTCATGCGTCAGAAAGCCGGCCCGGGTGTTGGCCGGGTCAGTCAGAGCAGCACCTGGGTTTGTGTTGGGGGTAAGCTGTTTGGAACCTTCAGCTATTGCGCCTAATGTCGAACCCAGCAATGCCAGCGCACCCAATAAGCATGTTTTAAGATGTAAGGATATGGTCATTTGAAAAATTAGGATGAATGAAAAAAGGCAAGACTTGATGACTTACTTATTAGAAACTGCTAAAGCACAAGTCTTTTAAGTCAGTTCTTGGTATCAGACTTTATTATGAGGCTAGGCCTGGCGTAAATCAGCAATTATCTAGACAGTAAGTAAATCTACTTTTGCTTACTGTGGACTGAAATTATTTTATGCCAACTATTAATTTCACCCGGTGAATACATATGCAAAGCCGGTGAAAGGGCGGAAATCATTTTTTAGTATCTTGTTTTAATTTAATAATAAATTGAATAGAGGACGGTTTGGTGTAGCCTACTAATACCTAACAGCTTGTCGTAACGCAGTACAAATTAACTATACTAATACCCTTACCAACAACACATTCTCGATTAAATCATATAAAAAGAATGAAAAACCTGTTAAACATGCTTAATAGTGCTTTCACTACCTAATAAAGGGTAGAACTTTCTTTTGGAATTAACGTGAGGCGGCGACTGAACTCCCTTCCTTTCTGGAAAAACAACAGGCGCTAACTTCATGGTAATACGCTGCTCAACCTATCTGCTTTAACGGTGCCCAGGGCCCGTACCGCAGTAGCTTCTACTAGCCGTTCTGCGGGAAAACGCCATGAACTCGGGCCTGTCAGCACCAGCTGCCGCGACGGCTACCCATAATGCCTTTACCGAGCGGCTCTGGCCCACAGTTCGATGGAAGAATAGTCGCCAAAGCCTCGGCCGACATTGCCTCAGCCAACCCTCGACAGCTTACCAAACAAGGTCGGCAAAACTGGTTATTTTTGGAGGCTACCCGGTGCATGAACAGATGCTGCGGTCAATACTTAACAAACGCCTATTGCACAGCAGGCCCTTTACTGACCCAATACAAAAAGGGTAGTAGCCACCCAGTGAGAACTGAGTGGCCACTACCCTTTTTGTAATTGCGCCGATGGGCAAAAACTGCTTTTATGTCGCCTGACTCTAGCCGCGGCCGCTGGCCACCACCAGCCCATGCAGCGGCTCATTGAAGCCCACGGCCTCGACCAGCTCTTCCAGGGGCAGGTGCAGGCGGTACTTCCAGAAGTGGGTGGGGTTGCTGGGCACGTTGATTTGCTCCTCGTGCGGGTTGGCGCGGCGCAGGCTGCGGTCCATGGCCAACAGGTCCTGCAGGGGCATGATGGCCCACATGGCCGGTGCGTGCAGGTGCTGCACCAGCATCTCGCGCGCCACCCAGGGCTCGCAGTAGAACGGGGCCACCTCGCGCCAGTGGCCCAGGATAGTTTCGAAGAAGCGCTGGGTGCGCACCCGGTCCTCTTCCCACCAGCCGCGCAGCGTGCTCATGTCGTGGCTGCTGGTCGTGACCACGCTCAGGTAGGGCGCGGCGTCGGGGTGGCCGAATTCGGTTTCGGGGTTGGCGGGCATGCGCTGGATGTGCAGGCCCAGAATGCCCAGCTCCTTCATCACACCGGGTACGGAGGCGGGCACCATGCCCAGGTCTTCGCCGCAGATGAGCATATCGGTGGCGTAGCGCACGGCCGGCAGCTTCACCAGGCCCTGCTCACGCCAGAACTCCTCGTGACGACGGAAGAAGAAGTCCACGTAGATGTCGTCGTAGAGGCGGCGGCGGTCTTCGTCGGAGTCCAGCTCGCGGTACGAGTAGCTCTTGTTCAGGGTGATGCGGGGGTGGTAGCAGTCGTTGCCGGCGGGCACGAACAGCACCTCGTTCACCAAGGCAAACAGGCCCTTTTGCAGCCAGGCAAAATACTCGGCATGCGCTGGGTGGTCGGCTACTTTTTGGGCGATGTAGGATTCAATTTTGCGCTGGTCGCTTACGGCTTCCTTGAGGTGGATGCGGCCGTAGCTGGCATCGTCCAGGTACTCGTCGAACACGGCTTCGGCCTCGCCCTGGAAGATATCCTGGAGCATGTGCCAGCGGATGTAGGGCTCGCACAGGCGGCTGTAATCAAACCAACCCAGGCGGCGCTCAATCTCGTGGCGGTGCAACGGCAGCGCGGGCGCAAAGTGCCCCAACAGGCCCTCCACCGACTCAATGGGCATTTCCCAGATGCGGAAGAAGCCCAGGATGTGGTCGATGCGCAGGGCGTCGAAGTAGCGGGCGAGGTGGCCCATGCGCTGCTTCCACCAGGTGTAGCCGTCCTCGGCCATGCGCTCCCAGTTGTAGGTGGGGAAGCGCCAGTTCTGGCCGGTGGTGGAGAAATCATCGGGCGGGGCCCCGGCCTGGCTATCCATGTGGTAGAGCTCGGGCTGGGTCCAGGCATCCACCGAGTGGCGGTAGATGCCGATGGGCAGGTCGCCCTTCAGCACCACGCCGCGGCTGCGGGCGTAGTTCACGGCGGCCAGCAGCTGCTTGTCGAGGTGGTACTGCACGAAGAAGAACAGGCCGAACTCGTCGTAGTCGGGCGCGGTTTCGGCGGTCAGGGCCTCCAGGTTTTGCGGAGTGCGGAACCCGGCGGGCCACTGCTGAAAATCGGCGGTCCCGAACCGGTCGCGCAGGGCCGAGAACGCGGCGTAGGGCACCAGCCAGCCGGCTTCGCTGGCCCGGAAGCTCTGGTAGTCGGCATCGGCGAGGAAAGTCTGCTTCTCCTGCTGATACAGCAGCCGCAGGAATTTCCACTTCGCGGCCATCACCGGCGCATAGTCCACGAAATCCTTGGCGTTGAACTCGGCTTTAAGCGTCACCAGCTCCCTGGCGGCTTTCTTATCCTTGAGCGCCGCGATGCCTTCGAGGTGAATAAACTGCGGGTGCAGGGCAAACACCGAAATGGCGGCGTACGGATAGGAATCGACCCAGGTGTGGGTGGCGGTGGTGTCGTTGATGGGCAGAATCTGCACCAGCTTGAGGCCGGTTTGCACGGCCCAGTCGGTGAGCAGCTTCAGGTCGGAGAACTCGCCCACGCCGAAGCCGCTTTCGCTGCGCATGGCAAACACGGGCAGGGCCACGCCCGCCCCGCGCCAGGAGCTGGCGTAGCGGTAGCCTTCGTCGTTGAACACGCGGGCGGCAGTATGGCCAGCCGTGGCGGCGGGAATTATCCGGTCTTCGCCGCTTTCCATGTCGAGGGCCTGTCCGGCCCGGGCATCCCACATGGCGTACTTATAGAGGCAGTCCTTGGTCGGATTCTGGAGTTTGACGGTGGCCGCCCAGGTGGGGTAGTCGGCATCAGTCAGCACGAGGGCCCTGGTATTGTCCCAGGCCCCCAAAGCGGGGTCCGAGCCGAGCACGCACAGGCTGAGCTGCGGGTCGACGCGCGGGGCGAGGAGGCGAAACACGATTTCGCCGGCGGCGGGGGCGGTAGTGGTGCCTGGTGCCTGGTGCTTAGTGCCTGGCGGGGAAGCGGCAGCAGCTTTGCCTTTTTTAGCTTTCGCGTTGGGCGCGGCCGCTGCGGCCGCTGCGGGCCGCTGGAACAGCGCTTTGGTGAAGGCGGCGGTCAGCAGCTCATTCTCGGGCTGGGCGGGGGCACGCCAGTAGTCGGCCAAATGCAGGCGCGGAGCGCGGGCGGCGACGTACTTCACCGTGCGGTTCGGTCCGGATTCCCAGTGCTCGGCCCCGTCGTTGGCATCCAGCAGCACGTACTTATACGCCAGCTCAGCCGAGGCATCGGCTACGGTCAGCTCGTAGCTCCAGCAACCGGTGGCATTATCGTAGCTCATGGGAGCCGCCGCCGCCAATTGCCAGTTGCCCAGGTCGGGATGCGAACCGCAAACGGCAAGCTGCTGGCCAGGAATGGTACGATAGGGGATAGAAAAACGAAGAATCATGCGGTCGCAACTGGAGTTTGGGGCCTGCAAGATAAGGCCGGTAGGCGGGTGTCGGTATGCGGCTACCCTCGCCGCGGCGCAAAGAGTGCGGCTGCCAACCCCAACCCGTAGTTTTGCGTTTGGTCGCTAGCCCCTTTTTGTTTGCTGTTCATTCTGCCCTGCTTTGTCGATTTTTCTGCGTCGTGCCCTTTACGGTTTGCTGGGGCTGTTAGCCCTGGTTCTACTACTCGTTATCGCAGTAGTAGTGTTCCTGCAATTCCCTTCAGGCCAGGACTTTGTGGCGCGCCGCGCCGAAAGCTACCTGCGCGATAAGCTGGGCACGGAAGTGCGAATCGGGAAGTTTCGGACCGATTTCCGCCACGCCATCAACTTCGACGGGGTGTACCTGGAAGACCAGAAGCGGGACACGCTGTTATCAGTGGGCCACCTGGGCGTCGACCTCGATGTGTGGGCTTTGCTGAACAAGCAAATCAACATTTCGAACATTGAGCTCAACGACGGCCGCGTGCGCCTCACGCGCACCGAGCCCGATTCGGTGAACAACTACGACTTCATCATTGCGGCCTTCACCGACCCCACGGCCCCGGTCGACACCACGGCTTCGGGTCTGAAATACGACATCGGCAAGGCCCGGCTCACCAACATCTACTTCACGCAGAACGACCAGATAACCGGTTCCGACATCCGGGCCCGGATTGGCGAGTTCACAGCCACCATGGACGAGGTGGATGTGGATAACTCCATCTACAAGGTGGATAACGCCACGCTGCGTCGCTCGGCCATCAGCATCGTGCAAACCAAAACGGCCCCGGAAGTGGATAACCCCGCTCCTACCGAGCCGATTTCGGTGCAGTTCGGCATCAACCACGCCACGCTGGACAGCGTGGGGTTTGTGTATAAAAACGCGCCGTCGGGCCAGTACATCAGCACCAATATTGGCCTGGCTGACATCACGGCGAAGAACATCGACCTGCAAAAAGAGCTGGTGGCGCTGGATAAGCTCACGCTCAAAAACACCACCTTCGCCTACGCCCAGAATAAGGATATTGCCGTGGAAGAGCGGGTAATAAATCCCGCCGAAATCGTGCGCAAGCTCGACGAAGCCGCCGACCAGAACAAAGCCGCTACCGGCCAGCGCCTGGCCTGGAAGGTGACGCTGAACGAGTCCGACATCAGCGGGCTCGATGTGAAGTTCGACAACTTCAACGAGCCCGAGCAGAAAACCCGCCTGCCGGCCCTCGACTACAACCACCTCGCTTTCACGGACCTCGTGCTGAACACGCGCGACCTGCGCTACACCGAAAACCGCACCACCGCCAAGGTTGATAACCTGGCCGGCAAGGAGCAGAGCGGCTTCGAAATCACGTCGTGGCGCGCCAACGTGGTGTACGATTCGGTGCAGATTCGGCTCGATAGCCTCGACCTTATTACCCCGCATACCCGCATCCGGCGCAAGCTGGCCATTGGCTACGAAAGCCTGACGGCGCTGGGCGACGTGAAAAAGCTGCCTAATCTGAAGATTGAGGGTGATTTGCGCGACGTGCGCCTGGGCTTCCGCGATATCCTGTACCTGGCCCCGCAGCTGGCGGGCACGCCGCCCTTCAACACCGGCCCCAACCAGAGTGTGCTGGTGAACGGGCTGGTGGCGGGCCGCGTGGGCGACATGACGATTCGCAACTTCGAGTTTGTGGGCCTGCGCAACACCGTGGTGAAAGCGCCCCGCATCCGCATCACCGGCCTGCCCGAAGTGGATGGCCGACTGTATGTGGACGCGAATTTGCGGCAGTTCAGCTCCTCTCGGGCCGACATCCTCAGCCTGGCTCCGAAGGGCAGCATTCCGAACAACATCAGCATTCCGCCCACGTTCGCGGTGAGCGGCACCTTCAAAGGCTACCCCACCACGCTGCAGTTCAATACCGACCTGCGGGCCCGCACCAGCTACGGCGACTTGGCCTTCAGCGGCAACCTGGGCAAGGCGCAGGCCAACGGCCGGCAGCCGGTGGTAGGCACCTTCGCGGTGAAGGCGTTCGATTTCGGCAAGCTGCTGAAAGACCCCACCATCGGGCGCGTCACGGCTACGGGCCGCATCAATGCCACCGGCAACCTGAAAGACCCCGGTACGCTGGTGGGCCAGGTGAAAGCCAACGTGCAGAGCGCGCGCTACAACGGCTACACTTACAAAGGCGTAGCCGCTACGGTCGACCTCGACCGCAACCGCTACGTCATCAACGCCAGCAGCAAAAACGACCCCAACCTCGACCTCGACCTGAGCGCCGTGGTGAACCTGCGCGACCCCAACAACCCCACTTACGAAGTAACCAGGCTGAACCTGCGCGGGGCCAACCTCACGGCGCTGGGCTTCTATACCGGCGGCGACCTGCGCGTGCAGGGCAACCTGACGGCCAACCTGCGCGGGTCGGACCTGAACTCGCTCAACGGCACGTTCAGCGGGACCAAGATTGTGATTGTACGGGACAACCAGCGGTTTCCGCTCGACTCGCTCAACGGCCGCATCGTGCAGAATGCCAACCGCACCCTGGCGGTCATCACCTCCGACATTGCCAATGTGCGCCTCGATGGCAACGTGCGCCTGGGCAACCTGGCCACTGAGCTACAGCAGCACCTCGACCGCTACTTCGACGTGCCGGGCGTGAGGTACGTGCCCAGCTCGGCCGACCGGCACTTTACCTACTCGCTGCAGCTAAAAGACCCCAAGCTGGCCACTAAGCTGGTGAAGGACCTGAAGCAGATTTCGCCTTTCACGCTGGCCGGCGACTACTCGCGGCGGGCGGCCCGCCTCACGGCC
The DNA here is from genome assembly GCF_039539545.1 of Hymenobacter antarcticus. Taxonomy (NCBI): domain Bacteria; kingdom Pseudomonadati; phylum Bacteroidota; class Cytophagia; order Cytophagales; family Hymenobacteraceae; genus Hymenobacter; species Hymenobacter antarcticus. The sequence goes on from NZ_BAABDI010000013.1 coordinate 27,156, forward strand.
AACACCAGCATTCCCGTCATTCGCTACGCTAATTATCGGATTGACTCGCTGAAGCTGGACGTGGGTTCCGATGCCAGCAAGCTGGATTACGCCCTGCGCCTGGCCCAGGCCGCGCAGGACTCCACGCTGAAGCTGCGCCGCCCCAGCATCATCGGTAACGTGGCCAACAACAAGCTTTTTACCCGCGTGGCCATCCTCGGTGATTCGGCCAACCGCGAGCGGCTGGCGGTGGCTGGCACCTTGCAGGCGCTGGCGCAGGCGGGCGGGCGCAATAGCAGTGTGGTGTATGAGTTCCAAGCCGCGCCGGAGCAGGTTATCAACTACGAAAACTGGACGGCGGGGGCCAACAACTTCGTGCGCTACTACCCCACCGGCGAGGTAGTGGCCGACGGCCTGAACCTGACCAACGGCCGCAGCACCCTGGCCCTGCAAAGCCAGAACCCCAAGGTGCGGACCTCGCCGCTGGGCGTCACCTTCACCAATTTTGAGCTGGCCGAGCTGGCCCGCATCGTGCAGCAGCAGGATTCGCTGGTGGCGGGCCAGCTGAACGGTACGGCCCGCATCGACAACCTGGGCAAGCCCAACCAGGCCTTCACGGCCGATGCCACCATCAAAAACCTGGTGTTCCAGAAGGCGGTCATCGGCGACATTGCCGTGAATGCGACCAACCCTTCGCCCAGCCGCTACAACCTCGACGCCCGCCTGACCGGGGGCGAGCCCGGCAGCGTGGGCGGGGCTGGCAACGACGTCCGCGTGAGTGGCTACTACCTGGCCAATGAAGCCGCGCCCCTGCACCTGACCGTGGATGCCCAGCGCCTGCTGCTGCGGCTGGCCCAGGCTTTCTCGGCCGGGCAGCTCGAACAGGCGGCGGGCTACGTGCGAGGCCAGCTAAGCGTGACGGGTGCGCCCGCGGCGCCGGTGGTACGCGGCACCCTCACTACCTCGCCCGAAGCGGCGTTTGCCGTCACGCAGCTGGGCGCCCTCTACCGTATGCCCGGCCAGGAGCTGACGTTTGACGACCGGGGCATTCGGTTCGACAATTTCACGGTGCGCGACTCGGCCGACAATACCGCCGTGGCCAACGGCCACCTGCTGACCCGGGACTTCATTAACTACGCCTTCGACCTCACGGCCACCACCGACAACTTCATGGCCGTGAACAGCACCCGCAAAAACAACCCGCTCTTCTACGGCAAGCTGGTGGTGGACTCCCGAACCCGCCTGACCGGCCCGCTGGAGCTGCTGAAAATCGACACCAACGTGACGGTGGTCGAGGGCTCCAACCTCACCATCGAGTCGCCGGGCACGGAGGCCAACAAGGTCGATTCCGAAGGCATCGTGGAGTGGATTGATAAAAGCGCGCCCGTGGATACCATGCTGCAGCGGCAGCTGGCGCTGGACACCGCGAAAACGGCCACCGGCTACGACGTTACGGCCGTGGTGACGGTGACCGACAAAACGCCCTTCACCGTGGTCATCGACCCGATAAGCGGCGACAACCTGAAGGTGCGCGCCAACGGCACGCTCAACACCAACATCGACCCCACGGGCACCATCACGCTCAGCGGCCGGCTGGAGGTGGCCAGCGGCTCTTACCACCTGTCGCTCTATGATTTGGCCTCGCGCGATTTTGCCATCCGGCCCGGTTCCAGCCTGACGTGGAGCGGCGACCCCTACAACGCCGACCTCGACGTGACGGCCGTGTATAAGGTGGACGCCGCGCCCGCCGACCTACTGGCCGGCCAGGGCCTCGACAATGCCGTGGCCAATACCACGGCCCGCAACCGGCTGCCCTTCAACGTACTGCTGAACGTGACCGATAAGCTCAGCCAGCCGCTTATCAACTTCGACATTACGCTGCCCGAAAGCGAGCGCGGAGCCCTCAGTGGCCAGGTAGAGGCCAAGCTGGCCCAGCTGCGCCAGCCCAACCAGACCTCCGAACAGAGCAAGCAGGTGTTTTCGCTGCTGATACTGGGCCGCTTTCTTCAGCAGAATCCGTTTGAGAGCAGCGCCAGCGAGGGCTTCGTGGCCACGCAGCTGCGCGGCTCGGCCAGCGCCGTGCTCACCGACCAACTCAACAACCTGACCGGCAAGTACCTCGCCGGCCTGGGCCTCGACCTGGGCGTGACCAACCAGGCCGACTACAGCAGCGGCTCAGCCAGGAGCCGCACCGACCTGAACGTGGCCGTGAAGCGCCAGTTCCTGAACAACCGCCTCTCGGTTCGTCTCGGCACCGACATTCCGCTGGGCGGCGCGGGCACGCAGGCCACGCAGGGCGGCAGTTCGGCCAGCAACTTTGCCGGCGACATCAGCATCGAGTACAGCATTTTGCGCGACGGCCGCCTGCGCCTGCGCGCCTTCCGCCAGAATGCCTACGAGGACATCGACGGCCAGCTTATTAAAACCGGCGCGGCCCTGGTGTTCCAGCGCGAGTACGACAACCTCAAGGAGCTGTTTGCCAAACTGCCGCCCGAAGTGAAAGAGCAGCGTAAAGAGCAGCGCAAGGAGGAGAAGGCGGATAAAAAAGCCTTGCAGGATTCCCTGCAAACCCCGCCCGCCGCCCGCGTCGACAGCAGCAAAACCAGCAGCAAAACCACCAGCAGCAAAACGAAATGAGAAAGCTGCTGCCCGCCAATACCCCCCCGTTCCAGCGCCGCCAAACCCTGGCTGGCCAACAGCTTAATTCTGCCGTTTTGATTTCAGCCAGCTATTTAACGAAGCGTTTACTTACCGCCGCGCCCACCCGCCGCGCCCTGCTGCTGGCCCCGGTGCTGCTGCTGCTGGCGTCCTGCTCGGGCCTGAAATTCGTGCCCGAGGGCGAACGCCTCTACACCGGCAGCAAGGTGAGCATCAAGCCCCCGGCCGGTGAGAAAACGGTGAATAACCAGAGTGCTCTGCAAACCGAGCTGGAGTCGGTGGTGGGCCCCAAGCCCAATAGCTCCCTTCTGGGGCTGCGGCCCAAGCTGTACTTCTGGCACTTGGGCGTGAACAAGAAAAAAGGGTTGGGCAAATTCTTCGCCGATAAGTTTGGGGAGCCGCCCGTGTACCTGTCGCAGGCCAAGCCCGCTGCCGTGCGCGACCTGATGGTGAACCGCCTGCACAACAACGGCTTTTTCAACGGCCAGGCTTCCTACGAAGTGAAGAAGCAGGAGAAAACAGCCGAAATCGACTACACCGCGCTGCCCGGCCTGGTGTACCGCTACACCCAGGTCAACTTCCCGCAGGGCGACTCGCTGGTGCGGGCGGCCATCCGCAACACGCAGGGCGAAAGCCTGGTGAAAGTGGGTGATGCTTACAACCTGGCCACCCTCACCGCCGAGCGGGTGCGCATCGATGCCGACCTGAAGGAGCACGGCTACTACTACTTCGCGCCCGACTACCTCGTTTTCAAGGTCGACAGCACCCTCGACCACAAAGCCACCGTGGATGTGCGCCTCAAAAACAGTGCGCCGCCCAAGGCCCTGCGCCCCTACTGGCTCGACCAGGTGAAGCTGAACACCAGCTATGTGCTGACCGATACCACCATGCGCAACCCCATGCGCTTCCGGGGCTACCAGTATTTTCCGGATGAGGAAATGTTTAAGGCCAGGGCCATTACCCGCGCCACGTTTCTGTACCCGGACAGCGTGTACCGCCGCCACCGCCGCGACCAGACCCTGAGCCGCCTCATGAGCCTGGGCACGTTCCGCTTCGTAGAAATTCGCTTCAAGCCCGCCGCGGCCGGCGACACCGCCGTGGCCGTGCCGGCCGATGCCGCGCCCGGCAGCAACCGCTCGGTGGGCCTGCGCCACCGCCTCGACGCCGAGGTGCTCATGACCCAGCTCAAGAAGAAAAGCCTGCGCGCCGAGGTACAGCTCACCACCAAAACCAACGGCTTCACCGGCCCCGCCCTCAAGGTGACGTTCCGCAACCGCTCGGCCCTGCGCGGCGCCGAGCAACTGCTCATCAATGGCATTGCCTCCACCGAAACCCAGACCGGCGGCGGCAACGGCGCCTTGGGCCTCACCAGCTTCGAGTACGGCATCAACGCCCAGCTCCTCATTCCGCGCCTGATAACGCCCGACCTGCCGCTGCTCGACGTGAAGCTGCCCAACTCCGACTTCCAGCCCCGCACCAAGATTGAGGTGGGCGTGCGGGCCGTGACGCGCGCCAACTACTTTTCGCAGAATTTCTTCAACGTGAACTACGGCTACACCTGGAAAACCAAGGTGACCAACGAGCAGGAAATCCGGCCCATCGACATCACCTACGTCCAGTTCACCCCCACCCAGACGTTTACCGATATTCTGAACACACCCGCGCGAAGCTTTCTGAAAAGCGCTTTCCAGCAGCAATTTATTCTGGCCAGCTCCTACCGCTACACCTATAACCAGCAGTCGCTGGAGCAGCGCCGCCAGCAGATTTATTTCAGCGGCCAGATTGAAGGCAGCGGCAACGTGGCCCAGGCCCTGGCCACGTCCATCAAAACGCCCGAAGGCCCGTCGGGCGGCAAAACCCTGCTGGGCCAGGAATACAGCCAGTATCTCAAGCTCGATTTGGAGCTGCGCGAATACTACCGCATCAGCGCCGACCCCGCCTCCGGCAACCGCATTGTGGCGCGCCTGCTGGCCGGCATCGGCAATCCCTACGGCAACTCGCGGGTGCTGCCCTACCCCAAGCAGTACGGCATTGGCGGGCCCAACAGCGTGCGGGCCTTCGCCCCCCGCGGCATCGGCCCCGGCATTTACTTCCCCGATACGCCCAACCAGACCGCCAACCAGTTCTACGACCAGGTGGGCGACATTCGCCTGGAAGGCAACGTGGAATACCGCCAGGACCTGTTTCCCTACGTGAAAGGTGCCCTGTTTGTGGATGCCGGCAACATCTGGCTGGTCAACCCTGACCCCGGCCGCCCCGGCAGCGAGTTCAAAGCCAACGCGTTTCTCAACCAGCTGGCCGTGGGTGCCGGCGCTGGTATTCGCATCGACGTGCAGTTCTTCGTTATCCGCTTCGACTACGCCGTGCCCGTGCGGGCGCCCTACGGCACGCCCACCAGGCTTAATGATGATGGCACGAGGAGCCCCGATAAAACCGGTCGACTGAATCTAGCCATTGGGTATCCATTCTAAGGCGTGATTGCGTGAAGAGGGAAGGTTAAAAAGGCACGTCATGCTGAGCGCAGTCGAAGTATCTCTACCGCAGTAGTAATCCAATCGCTGCACCGAAGCGGTAGAGATGCTTCGGCAAGCTCAGCATGACGTGCCTTTTTGCCTCACTTTTTCACAGCTCACCGAATTATCGGCATGCGCTCGAACGGCCGCTCCCGGTCGAACTGATACCGGTACGTGGCGTGGGTTTTCACGATGCTGGCTCCGATGGAGCGCGTGGTAACCAGCATGCGCGGGTTAAAATCGCCAATCCAGTTCATCTCGATGTCGGCGTAGCCGGCGTCGAGGAACGTGCGGCGGGCGTAGACCAGCATGGCCGCGTCCACGCCCTTGCCCTGGTACTCGGGCACCACGCCGTAGATGATGCCGAACATGCGCTTGTCGCGCCGGCGCATGTAGCGCCACCGCTCCCACAGGAACCGGATTTTGCCGGCCAGGTCGAGTCGCCGGCCAATGTGGCGGAAAATCTGGTTCAGCTCGGGCAGGCTCATGAAGAAGGCCACCGGCTCATCGCCGTGGTAGGCAAACCAGAGCAGGCGGTCGTCCACTACGGGCTTCATCTCGCGCGCCATATTGCGGGCCTGGTCCATCGTCATAGGTTTCACGCCGGGGTGCCGGGCCCAGGCCAGGTTGTAGACGTGGTGAAAGTCGGCGGCCAGCTTCTCGGCATCCTGCTTGCGGGCGTGGGCAAAACGGAATTCCCCCGCGTGCTCCTCGGTACGCTTGGCGAAGCTGGCGTGCAGCGGCGCGGTGGTGGTGCGGTAGCAGGTGTATTGCTTGAAGTAGAGCTGAAAGCCGTACTGCTCGAACAGCCGCTGGTAGTGAGGCGGGTGCCAGAACATGCCGTAGTTGGGCGGGCGGTCGAACCCGTCGATGAGCAGGCCCCAGAATTTCTCGCGCCCGCCAAAGTTGATGGGCCCATCCATGGCCTGCATGCCGCGCAGGGCCAGCCACTGCCGCCCCGCATCGAATAGCTGATTGGCCGCCGACTGGTCATCAACGCACTCAAAAAAGCCCAGGCCGCCGGTGGGCAGGTCGGGGTTGCGCACGTCCACCGCGTCGCGGTCGAGAAACGCCGCCACCCGGCCAATAACCACGCCCGCCGCGTCGGTGAGCACCCAGCGCATGATTTCGCCAGTGGCAAGCAGGGGGTTTTTGGCGGGGTCAAACACGGCTTCCACCTCGTTATCAAGCGGGCCAATGTAGTTGGGCTCTGCCCGGTGCAGGCGGGCCGGCAACTCAATAAACTGGCGGGCCAGGCGGGCATCGGTTACTTCAAGCAGAGGCATGGGCAAGGGGCAACAATAAGACTTCGTAAACCGGCCTGACGATAAAAAGGCCCGGCGGGACCACAAAGAAAACCCCGGCCGCCGCTCAGGGCCGCCGCCACACCCCCAGAATGGCCGCCCCGCCCACCCGAATGGTGTGCACCGGCCGCCCCACGCTGGCCGGGTACGCCCCCGGATGCCAGCGGTAAATACTGAGGAAATACCCGCCGCCCGCCGAGTCGGCGGCCACCAGCCGCAGGCGGGCGCGGGCGGCGGGCGGCAGCATTTTGGCGTTGATGCGGAGCGTCATTTCCGTGCGCTCGTCCATGCTCACGGGCACCGCCGGGCGGGCATCGTGGGCCAGCACCCACTCCAGGCCCTGCTTCACCGACAGCCCCCAGTAGTCGCGCTCGAACTGCTGCTCGACCACCCGGCCGGGCAAAAAGCTGAAGTAGGCGTATTGAAACGGATGCTCGGCCACCATGCGCCAGGCCACCCGCGCCATGCCCAGCGCCAGCGCCACCAGCAGGGCCCCGGCCGCCAGCGCACGCGGCGGGGCCGCCGCGGTTTGCCGCCGCTGCCAGGCGTGCCACAGCAGGCGCAGCCCCAATCCCGCCACCAGCACCACAGCCGGATAGATGAAATAAAGGTGCCGCCACCCATCATACAGCACCGAACGCAGACCGATAACGCCCACCAGCGGCCCAGCAAACCAGGCCAGCACCAGCAGGTAGCGCCGGGAATTAGTACGCCGCAGCCAGCGGCCCGGCCCGGCAATCCAGGCGGCCCGCGCCAGCCCCCACAGCCCTATCCCAAACAGCACCACGTACGGCACCGGCGTGGTGATGAGCAGCCACACCGGCGCGTAGTGCCACGGCAGCGCCCGCACCGCCACGAACCGGCCCAGGTAGAATACCTCCATGGCCTTGGCATAGTGCCCGAAGCTGCCCAGCGCGGCTCCCAGGTAGTGGACCGGGTTGTCCCACAAGTAGGGCCAGCCCAGCACCACCAGCGCGGCCAGCACCGGCACATACAGCCCCAAGGCCCCTACGAAGGCCCGCCGCCGCACCGGCCGGTACACCAGCTCCAGCGCCGCGAAGCCCAGCGTGAGCGCCGGCAGCAGCACGCCCATGGCCCGCACGTCGATGGCGGCGGCGGTGGCCAGCGCGTGCAGCAGCGCCCGGCCCGCCGTGGGCCGCCGCAGCAGCCGCAGCAGCGTGAGCATGGCCAGCGCAAACAGGCTCAGGAACACGACGTCTTTATAGTTGTAGAAGGCCTCGGCGAAAATGCGCGGCGACAGCACCAGCAGCCCCGCCCCCACCAGCCCCCAGCGCCAGCTGCCCAGTAGCATGGTGCCCAGCCGGTACACGGCCCACGCGCCCGCCACGAACAGCAGGAACCCGGCCAGGTGCCGCCGGTAGGCCCAGGTGGCCGGGTCGGCGGGCCACAGAGCCTCGGCGGCCACCAGCGGCAGCATAAAGAGCACGCCGTGGTCGGCATCGCGGTGCCGGCGCAGGGCCGGGATATCGGCCAGGCGGGGCTGCCGCCGGGCCAGCTCCGGGGCCAGGCGCAGGGCTACGTATCTGGCACTCACGAACGCATTGAGGCGCTCGGCGGGCTCGTCCCAGCCCATGCCATAGTCGCGCACCAGCGCCATACCCAGCACGGTCAGCAGCCCGAGAAAGAGCCCTACCGCCCACCGGCGCGAACGAAGCAACAAAGACGGGAAACGCACGGGCAGAACCAAGGGCCGCAGCAGCGCAGCGCCGCAAAGATGCTCCGCGCCGGCGGCAAATTTCCGGTTGCTTCGCCAAAGAGCTCTGTGACTGATGTTACGCGGGCTACTTTGGGTGCTTGTGTTTCAGGTTGTTTCTCGTGGCTGGTTTCTTGTTTCTTGGGTTATCTGACAATTTTAATGGAGCCGCCTCCGCCGTACCTGTTTTGAGGGCGTATCGCCGTTTCGGCCATCCGCTGGGCAAACCCCAACGGGGTTCGCTCAACGTTTTTTAATCCGCGGCTTCGGCGGCTCCATTAAGATTGTCAGACAACCGTTTCTTGTTGAATTTTAACCTGAAAACCGGCCCAAACACCTCAAACCAGAAACCAGCCACGAGAAACGAGGAACAGACTGCGTAACGTCAGCTCTGTAATATTAGATAATCTTATTACTTTGGTAAAACTACTTAGTCAACTAGAGCAGTTTCCGAGTCAGTGTACATTTTTGAAAACAGTTAAAAGTTGAGAGTTAAAAGTTAAAACCCACTACGTCTGATTTTTAACTTTTAACTCTCAACTTTTAACTCTGTACCTGGACTTGGAAACCGCTGTAAGCCAGTCATTCATTCTCTTCTACCCCAGCTGCCACTGCCAAACTACCAGCTCGCCCGCTACCCGTTTCCGGAGCCGAACCGGCCGCTTAGCCGGCCTTCAGGCCCCGCCCGCCACTCGCTCATCCACTAGCTACCTCGTACAAACAGCGCTTTCCAGTTCCGTTTATGAAAATGCTTTGTGTATTGCTGACGTGGTGGTTGGGCTTGCCCCCCGTAACGTGGCCCTCTCAGTCTACTGCCCGAATTGATAGCCTGCGGCGCGAGCTGGCCACGGCTGCCCCCGATACAGCCCGCGTACTGCTGCTGGTCCAGCTGGCCTACGAGCACACCCAAACCGACCCGCTTGCCACTATTGCCTATGGCAAGCAGGCGCTGCAGCTGGCACAACGGCTGCACTACCGGCGGGGCGAAAGCCTGGCCCTTATCCGGCTGGGGTCGGGGTTTCGGGAGGCGGGCAACTACCCGGCGGCCCTGCAAGTAGGCCTCCAGGGCCTGCGCCTGGCCGAAGAGCTGCGCGAGCCGGAGCTAATCGGACGCGGGCTGAACGCGCTGGGCTACCTCAACTGGGAGCAGGGCAACAGCCGCCCCGCGCTGGCCTACTTCTTCCGGGCCAAGGCCGTGGCCGAAAAAAGCAAGAATATCAAGCTCCTGACCCGGATAATGGGCAACATCGGCAATGTCTACCAGCAGCTGCACCGCCCCGATTCGGCGGCGCTGTTCTCGCGGCGGGGCTACGCCCTCGACCTGGCCAACCATGATTTGGTGAGCGAAGTGGGCGATGCGGCCATGCTGGGCAACATCTACTCCGACATGGGCCGCCCCGCGCTGGCCCGGCAGTTTTACCGCAGCAGCATTCGGCGGGCGCAGGGCCAGCACATCACCTTCGCGCTGTGCCGCGCCTACCTGGGCCAGGCCCGCCTCTGGCAGCGGCAGCCCGGCCCCGGCCCCGACTCGGCCGTGTACTTCGGCCGGCAGGCGCTGCTGGCCGGGCAGCAAAGCAACTACCCCAAAGGCGTGCTCGATGCCAGCCGGTTTCTGGCCGCGGCCTTTGCCGCCCGGCGCGATAGCGCCACGGCGTTCCGCTACCTCGCGCTGGCCAGCGCCACCCGCGACACTCTGTTCAGCCAAACCAGGATGGCCCAGCTGCAGGCCCTGGATGTGAACGAGCGCCTGCGCCAGCGCGAACTGGCCGACCAGCAGGCCGAAGCCACCCAGGAGCGCCGCCAGCTCTGGCTGCTGGCGGCCCTGGCCAGTGCCGTGCCCGCCCTGGTGATGCTCTGGCGCACCAACCGCCACAAGCAGCGGGCCAATCAGCAGCTCAACGCCCAGAATGCCCAGATTGCCCGGCAGCGCGATGATTTGAGCAGCACCCTCACGCAGCTCAAGGATACGCAGGCCCAGCTGGTGCAGAGCGAAAAAATGGTTTTTCTGGGCGAGCTCACGGCCGGTATTGCCCACGAGCTGCAAAATCCCCTGGCGTTCATGAAAAACTTTGCCGAGGTGAGCACGCTGCTGGTCGATGACATGACCGGCGATGCGCCACGCCCGGCCCGCGATGCCGACCAGGAGTTCCTTTTAGCGGGCCTCAAGCAAAACCTGCAGGAAATCAGCCAGCACGGCCAGCGGGCCACCGCCATTATTGCCGGCATGCTGGCCCACTCCCGCAACGGCAGCGGCCCCCGCACGCCCATCGACCTCAATGCCCTGGTGGAGGAATACTTCCGGCTGGCCTACCAGGGCCTGCGGGCCAAAGACCCTGCTTTTCATACCATTCGCACCGCCTGGCTGGCCCCGACGCTGGGGCTGGTGCCCGCCGTGGCACCCGATTTGGGGCGGGTATTGCTCAACCTGTTTACCAATGCGTTCTATGCCGTGCAGCAGCGCGGCAAGATGGCCGGCACCGACTATATCTCCGAAGTACGGGTATCGACGCAGCGGCTGGCCGCAGGCTCCGTCGAAATAAAAATCTACGACAACGGCACCGGCATTCCCGAAGCCGTGCGGCACAACATTTTCAAGCCCTTCTTCACCACCAAGCCCACCAACGAAGGCACCGGCCTGGGCCTCTCGCTCTCGCACGATATCGTGACCAAGGCCCACGGCGGCACGCTCACGGTCGATTCGCGGGAGGGCGAATTCACGGAATTCACGATTTGCCTGCCCGGCTGAAGTTGCCACGGGAGCCGGCCGCGGCCGCTCACGGACAGGGCTGTTCCTGCCCTTTGCCCGCCATGTTGGCCCCCTGGCCCGGCACCGCGCCGGCCAGGGCGCTCAGGTAGCTATACCCGCGCAGGGCGCGGTTGGCCTGAAACTGCCCCAGCATGAAGCAAAACGGGCATTCGCGCCGGCCCACCCCCGTACCCGCCACCCGGCTGGCACTGGCAATCCCCTGCCCAATCCGGCACCGTGGATGCGTGTGATAAACGCCGGCCTCGGCCGTATCAGGCAGGTCTGAATGGAAAGGGAAGGAAGCAGTCATGGCATAGTTAACAATTCCATAAATGTAATAATAAAATATTAATTTTAATTATTCCCAGTAATAAATTTTAATAAACCGTTTTGTACCCAGTTGATTTGCCTCTTCAGATTGGAATTATCCCGCTAAAGCAGTTGCCAGGTTATTGTACGGATAGACGACAGTAGCGCAAACTTTTAGTCCGCGAGTCTGCGCCGTTTAGTGGTTGTAGCGGCGCAGACTCGCGGACTACAAAGTCCGCGCTACACCCCCCGAGGCGCTTTAACAATGAGAGTGCGTAACAGCAGTTATCAGGATAGCCGCCCGGCCACGAGACGAGGCATCACCCAGCCATCTTGTCCTTACCCAGATTTATCCGGCTGCCGCCGGAGGCAGGTTGAACGGTCTGGGCTGACCGCCCGAGGCGGTCTGACCGGTTGAAGAACCACCGGTTTCGCCCTCCCGACAACCAGTCAGACCGCTTGGAGCGGTCAGACCGGAGCAACGACCCCAGATGTGGGCCCGGCCCCACCCCGGCCTCAGGGCTTGCTGGTGAAATCCATGCGCTGAATGCGCACGGCGTTGAGAATGGCCAGCAGGGCCACGCCCACATCGGCAAAAACCGCCTCCCACATGGTGGCCAGGCCGCCGGCCCCGAGGCCCAGCACCACGGCCTTCACCAGGAAAGCCAGCCAGATATTTTGCCAGACCACATTATGGGTGGCGCGGGCAATGCGGCGGGCGGTGGCAATTTTGCTGGGATGGTCAGTTTGAATGACCACATCGGCCGTTTCGATGGTAGCGTCGGAGCCGAGGCCGCCCATGGCAATGCCCACATCGGCCAGGGCCACCACCGGGGCATCGTTCACGCCATCGCCGACGAAGGCCAGCTTACGGCCTTCGTCCAGGTATTGCTGCACGTAGCGGGCCTTGTCTTCGGGCAGCAGGCCGCCGTGGGCTTCGGTCAGGCCCAGCTCTTTAGCTACGCGCTGGGTGATGCTGTCCTTGTCGCCGGAAAGCATAACCAGCCGGGTAATGCCATCGGCCCTGAGCTCCTGAATGGCGCGGGCCGCGTCTTCCTTGAGCGCATCGGCCACGGTGAGGTAGCCGGCGTACTGGCCGTCGATGGCGACGACCACGATGCTATCCACGACCTGGTCGACTTCGGGCGGGTAGGCCACCTTGAACCTGGCGAGCAGCCGGGTGTTGCCGGCCAGCACGTCGCGGCCGTCTACTTTGCCGCGCAGGCCATGGCCGGCTATTTCCTCCACGCTTTCGACGGGCACGCCCGCCGTGGCCGCGCCCACGTGGGCCACCACGGCTTTGGCAATGGGGTGCGTGGATTTGGTTTCGAGCGCCCCGACCAGGCGCAGCAGCTGCGCGGCCTCGGTGCCGGGCGCGGGCTGCACCTGCCGCACGGCAAACACGCCCTGGGTGAGCGTGCCGGTTTTGTCCAGCACCACAGTATCAATCTCGCGCAGCACGTCGAGAAAGTTGGAGCCCTTGAACAGGATACCGGCCTTGGAAGCGGCCCCGATGCCCCCAAAGTAGCCCAGCGGAATGCTGATAACCAGCGCACACGGGCAGGAAATCACCAGAAATACCAGCGCCCGGTAGAGCCAGGTGCGAAACACGTAGTCGTCCACCACGAAGTAGGGCACCAGCACGAGCAGCACCGCCAGCGCCACCACGATGGGCGTGTACACCCGGGCAAACCGGGTGATGAACTGCTGGGTTTTGGCTTTGCGGCCCACGGCATCCTGCACCATGGCCAGGATTTTCGATAACCTGGTGTCCTGAAAAGCCGCCGTGACGGTGACCTGCACGAGGCTTGCCTGGTTAATCATGCCGGCCAGCACCATCTCGCCGGGCTGCTTGGTTTGGGGGGCCGACTCGCCGGTGAGCGCGGCCGTGTTGAAGCTGGCCGGGGCGTTGTTCAGGGTGCCGTCGAGGGCCACTTTTTCGCCGGGCCGGATTTCAAGCACGTCGCCCACCTGCACCACTTTGGGGTCGAGCACCAGGCTCTGGCCGCCCCGCAGCACCGTGACTTCGGTGGCCTGGATTTCGAGCAGGGCCCTGATGCTGCGCTTGGCCCGGTTCACGGCCGCGTCCTGAAACAGCTCACCCACGGTGTAGAACAGCATCACGGCCACGCCCTCCGGGTACTCGCCAATGGCAAAAGCCCCAATCGTGGCAATGCTCATCAGGAGAAACTCGTTGAAGATATTTCCGCTGGGAATGCTCAGCACGGCGGCTTTAATAACCTTCCAGCCTACCAGTACAAACGCCAGCCCGTACCAGGCCAGCCGCACGTAGCCGGTGAAAAAGTCCGCTTTATAATAATCGAGAGCAAGGCCGGCCATGAGTAGCGCGAAGCTGATGCCCGGAACCAGGTAGGGGTTGTCGCCGGCCGGGCCGTGGTCGTGGCCATGGCCATCATCGTGCGAGTGGCCAGCGTGGTCGTGGCCGGGCACGTCGTGGCCCTGGGGCGCGGCGGCAGCCTCGGGCGTGAGCTGGGCGCGAGTGAGGGCTCCCACGTTTTCGGGCTGCACCTGCTTGGCGGTGTTCAACTCCTCGCTGAGGTTGTCGGATGAAGGGTTCGGCATGGCTACGAGAGGCGAGGCATAAACAAGAACAAGAGCGCAGACTACTCAAGTCCGAAGCCAGGAAGCTGTTTAAAAAGTCTAAAAACCCTCCGGAACGTCATGCTGAGCGAAGTCGAAGCATCGCTACCGCTTCTTCTGGACGATTCAACGAAGAGGTAGATATGCTTCGATTTCGCTCAGCAAGCATGACGTTCTTTTTTGATTCCGACGACTTTCTAAACAGCTTTCAGGACAGGAAAGGAACGGTTACTCTTCCTCTTCCGCATTTTTGAGTTTGCCCAGCAAGGAATACGCGCCCTCCGTCACCACGCGCAACGGCCGGCCCTGCTCGGCGGCGGGCAGGCGCACTTCGGTGTAGCCGTCTTCGCTCACGCCCCGCGTCACGGGCACCATGCGGTAAGTGGCGGGGCCGGCTTTCGCAGCCGAGTCGGTAGCCACGAAAATGTAGGCCTGCGCGCCGAACTGCACCACCGCCTTTTCGGGCAGCGTGGGCACGGTCACGCGGTTGGTTTCGATGACGGCCCGCACGAAGGTGCCGGGCAGCAGCAGCTCGTCTTCGCGGTCGAGGTGGGCGTGCACGCGCACGGTGCGCTCGTCGCTGATGGTTTTGCTAATGAGGTAGACGTGGGCGGTGCGCTCCCGGCTCACCGAGTCGTTGCCGAGGGAAAAGCGGATGAGCTGATTTTCTTTAACCTGCGGAATGTCCCGCTCAAACACCGTCAGCTCGACGTGCAGGTGCTCGGGGTTCACAATTTCAAACAGCACATCGGTGGGTGTCACGCTCTGCCCGAGGCTCACGTTCACCGCCTTCACGAAGCCGCTTTTGGGGGCGCGCAACGTGGCCGTGCTCACCATAGCGCCCCCGATGGGCAGGCCCGCCAAACGCAGGCGGGCGGCCTGGGCGTTGGTTTTCACTTGCAGCGCTTCGTATTCGGCCTGGGCCCGCTGGAAGTTTTTCTGGGGCGCTACTTCCTGGCGGTACAGCTCGCCCTGCCGCTCGTACTCGGCTTTGGCGAATTTGAGCCGGCTGCGGGTTTCCTGGTAATCCTGTTGCAGCTGCACAAAATCGGGGTTGCGGATGGTGGCCAGCACCTGCCCCTTGCGCACCCGCGAGCCCTGCAGCAGGTAGGTACGGTCGACAAAACCGCCCAGCGGCGCACTCACGGACACGAGGTTTTCCGGGGGCACATCGAGTACGCCATTCACTTTGAGGCCGCCGCTCATGGGCCGCCGCGTGAAGCCGCCGAGCCGAATGCCGCCCAGCTGCTGCTCATCCGCCGTGAGCGTAACGCGGTCGGCTGCGCCGTTTTCGGCCACCGCTCCGGCAGTGGAAGCTTCGGGAGTCGCTGCTGTGTCGGCAGCATCTTCCTTTTTGCCGCAGCCCGCCAGCAGGCCAAATAGCAAAAAGGCGGTTGTTAAATGTCGCATAATCAATTTTCTAAGAGCGGGAAGCTATCTGGCAGCAGTAATACTACTGGCTGCCCAAGAGGTATTCCAGCTCGATGACGGTCTGGTTGTGTTGGAGCAGCGCGTCGAGGTAGTCGAGGCGCAGGCGGCGGGCGCGCTCCAGGTTGAGCAGGTATTCGGAATAGCCGGTTTCACCAGCCTTGTAGGCAATAGTAGACAGGCGCGTAATGATTACCGCCTGCGGCAGGGCCGTGGCCTGGAAGTAGGCCAGGCGCTGCTGCTGCTCGGTGCGGCGGGCCAGCAGCTCATCAAGCCGGCTCGCTAGCTGGGCGCGGTACCGGTCGTAGCCCGCCTGAGCCACCTGCTCCTGCAGGCGGGCGGCCTGCACCCGGGCTTTTTGCGGCTGCCGCCACAGCGGCACGGCCACGCCGGCCTGCACCCCCTGGAAGCGCGAGCCGCTGCCAAAGTAGCGCTCAGTGCCCACGCCGTCGAGCCGCTGGTAGCCGATAATGCTTTGGTTGAAGTAGCCCACCGTGAACTCCGGCAGGCCCGCCGCCTGGGCCACGCGGGTTTCGGCGCGGCGCTCGGCCACCTGCCGGGCCAGCACCCGCGCCTGCGGGTTGGCGCGCTCAAGCAGCGTATCGGCCAGGGCTGGCGCGGTCGAATCAGCCTGCGACGCCGCGCCCAGCAGCGCCAGGGGGCGGAGCAGGCTGTCGGCCACGGCCACGGCGGTGGGTACCTGCAGCAGCGCCTGCAGCTGCCGCTGGGCCACCCGGAAATCGGTGCGGGCGGCCAGCAGCTGAGTCCGAATCTCGCCCTGCTGCACCAGGGCCGTAGCCGGTTCGAGGCGGGCCGCCTCCCCGGTTTTGAAGCGCAGGTTGGCGGCGCGCAGAAACTCGGAGTACACGCTGTCCTGGCCGCGCAGCACGCGCAGGCGGTGGCGGGCGTGCACGGCCTGCTCGTAGCTCAGGCGCACCTGGCGGCGCAGCTCGGCCTGCACCTGCTGCAGCTGCGCCTGCTGGCCGGCAATGCGGGCATCGGCCAGGCCGGCCGCGCTGCGGTACACGCCGGGCAGGGCCAGCGCCTGCGTGACACTGAACTGTGTGTCGCGGTTCTGAGAATTGTATTGGCCGTAGCTGCCCGTGACGGTGGTGCGGCCAAAGTCGTAGGCAGCCCGGCGCACGGCCTGCTGGGCTTCGAGGGCGCGGGTACCGGCGATTACGGTGCCATTGGTTTGCAGGGCCTGGATTACGGCCTGCGGCGCGGTGAGGGGTGCCTGGGCCTGGGTTAGGAATGGGAGTAAGAGCAGTAGGAGCAGGCCGGCCAACGTAACCTCACCCCCCGGCCCCCTCTCCAAAAAAGAGGGGGAGAGTTCAACGGTGTTTGCGTCGGGCTCCCCCTCTTTTTTGGAGAGGGGGCCGGGGGGTGAGGTGCCCCGCTCGCTCAGGGTATACAGCACGGGCAGCACCAGCAGCGTAAGCAGCGTGGCCGACACCAGCCCGCCAATGACCACCGTGGCCAGGGGCCGCTGCACTTCGGCCCCGGCCGAGGTGGCCAGCGCCATGGGCAGGAAGCCGAGCGAGGCCACGGTGGCCGTCATCAGCACCGGGCGCAGGCGCACCTCGGTGCCGCGCATGATGCGCTCGGTGAGGTCTGTGACGCCTTCGGCCTTGAGCTGATTGAAGTAGCCGATGAGCACAATGCCGTTGAGCACGGCCACCCCAAACAGCGCGATGAAGCCCACCCCGGCCGAGATGCTGAACGGCATCCCCCGCAGCCACAGCGCCGCCACCCCACCAATGGCCGAGAGCGGAATGGCCGTAAAAATCAGCACCGACTGCTTCAGCGAGCGGAAGGTGAAAAACAGCAGCACGAAGATGAGCAGCAGTGCCACCGGCACGGCGATACTCAGCCGCTCGGTGGCCTGGCGCAGGTTTTCGAACTGGCCGCCGTAGGTGGTGTAGTAGCCGGGGGCCAGCTTCAGCTGGCGGTCCAGCTTGCTTTGCAGCTCCTTCACCACGGTTTCTACGTCGCGGCCCCGCACGTTGAAGGCCACCGTGATGCGGCGCTTAGCGTCGTCGCGCTGAATCTGGTTGGGGCCTTCGCGCAGCTCCACAGTGGCCACCTGCTCCAGGGGCACCTGCCGGCCGTTGGGCGCGGCCACGAAAATGCGGCGCACGCTGTTGATGTCCTTGCGCAGGTCGGAGCGCAGGCGCAGCACCAGGTCGAAGCGGCGCTCCTGCTCGAATATCTGGCCGGCGGTTTCGCCCGCGAAGGCTGTTTGCACGGTGCGGTTCACGTCGGCCACGTTCAGGCCAAACTGCGCGAGGCGGTTGCGGTCAAGCGTCACCACAATCTGCGGCAGGCCGGTCACCTGTTCGATGTACACATCTTCGGCCCCCTGCACCTGGCGGGCCAGCCGGCCGGCTTGCTGGGCGTAGTCGCCCAGCTGCCGCAGGTCCTCGCCGTAAATTTTGAGCACCACGTCCTGCTTGGCACCCGAAATCAGCTCGTTGAACCGCATCTGAATGGGCTGCTGGAAGCTGAACGACACGCCCGGAATCACGCTCACGGCGGCCGCCATCTTATCGGCCAGCTCCTCGCGGGAGTGGGCGGAGGTCCAGTCTTTCTGGTCTTTGAGGATGATTATCAGGTCGCCCGCTTCCACGGGCATGGGGTCGGTCGGAATTTCACTGGACCCGATTTTCCCCACCACTTTTTTCACCTCCGGAAACTGCTTTTTGAGGATGCCGGCGGCCTGCTGGCTTTTCTCAATGGTGTAGCTCAACGACGAGCCTGTGAGCGTGCGCATCTCCACGGCAAAGTCGCCCTCGGTGAGCTGGGGAATAAACTCGCCGCCCAGCGTGCGGAACAGGAAAAACGCCCCCACCAGCAAGCCCCCGGCCGCCGTCAGCACCACCGCCTGGTGCCGGAGCGCCCCCGCCAGCAGGGGGTGATACAGCCGGGTGTAGAAGGCCATCATCCGGTCAGAAAAGTTCTTTTTTACTTCCGTGGAGCGGCTTAGGGCCAGCGCCGACATCATGGGCACGTAAGTCAGGGAGAGTATAAAAGCCCCCAGAATGGCAAAGGCCACGGTTTCGGCCATGGGCCGGAACATCTTACCCTCGATGCCGGCCAGGGCCAGCAGCGGCAGGTACACAATCAGGATGATGATTTCGCCGAACGCCGCCGAGGAGCGGATTTTGGAAGCGGCCTGGTACGTTTCGTCGTTCATTTCCTGCGGCGTGAGCTGCCCGCCGGCCGCGTGGCCCGGCGCGCGCCCGCCGTGCAGCCGGTGCACAATGGCTTCGACGATGATAACGGCCCCGTCCACAATCAGCCCGAAGTCGATAGCCCCCAAACTCATGAGGTTGCCCGACACGCCGAACAGGCGCATCATGCTCACGGCAAACAGCATAGCCAACGGAATGACCGAAGCCACCACCAGCCCGGCCCGCCAGTTGCCCAGAAACAGCACCAGCACGAAAATCACAATCAGCGCGCCTTCCAGCAGGTTTTTGGTGACGGTACTGATGGCCCGGCCCACAAGGGCGGAACGGTCCAGAAAAGGCTCTACCGTCACGCCCTCCGGCAGGGTTTTGCGGATGGTAGCCATGCGCTTTTTCACGTCCTCAATGACCTCCGAGGCATTGGCCCCCTTGAGCATGAGCACCAGCCCGCCCGTGACTTCGCCCTGGTTATTCAGGGTCATGGCCCCGTAGCGCACGGCGGCCCCCAGGCGCACTTCGGCCACATCGCGTACCAGTATCGGCAGGCCCGTGGAGGTGCTGCGAATGACGATGTTGCCGATATCGGCCGGCGAGGTAGCCAGGCCTTCGGTGCGGATAAAGGCCGCCGTGGGATTCTGGTCGAGGTAGGCCCCGCCGGCGTTCTGGTTGTTGGCGGCCACGGCCTGGTACACCTCGTTTATCGTCACGCCCAGCGAGCGCAGCCGCTCCGGGTCCAGGGCCACTTCGTACTGCTTCAGGAAGCCGCCGAAGGAGCTGACATCGGCTACGCCGGGCGTGCCCAGCAGCTGGCGGCGCACAATCCAGTCCTGAATAGTGCGCAGCTCGGTGGCGTTGTACTGCTTCTCATAGCCGGGCCTGGCCCGCACCAGGTACTGGTAAATTTCGCCCAGGCCGGTGGTGACCGGGGCCAGCTCGGGGCGGCCCGCGCCGGCCGGAATCCGGCTTTCGGCTTCCTTCAGCCGCTCGCCCACCTGCTGGCGGGCCCAGTAAATGTCAATGTTGTCTTCGAAGACGATGGTGACCACCGAGAGGCCGAAGCGCGAAAACGAGCGCACTTCGACCTGGCCGGGAATGGTGGCCATGCTCTGCTCGACGGGAAAGGACACGAGCCGCTCAATCTCCTGCGCGGCCAGCGACGGCGCCACCGTGTACACGATGACCTGGTTGCTGGTGATATCGGGCAGGGCGTCAATCGGCAGCCGACTGAGCGAGTAGCCGCCCCAGGCCACCAGGGCCAGCGTCAGCAACCCGATAATGAGCTTGTTGTGGATAGAAAAATGAATCAGCCGGTCGAACATGAAGCCGCTTTAAGTGAGAACCCTGACCAAAAAAAAGCATGCCGGCGGCAAATACGCCCGAAACAAAATTCGTACGTAAATGCCAATGCCCGTGCTCCACACGCAGCGGAGCCCGTCGGCGAAGCCGGAAAAAGTGAGGAAAGGGTTTAGGCCCTGGGCGGCTGCCAGCAGGTGGTCGCAACGCCCGTGGGGGCACCCGCCGCGTAGTCCGTTAGCTGCACATCGGCCAGCGCCAATGCGGGCGGCGGCGTCAGGAACACGACGGCGGGCGTAGTCCAGGCCACGAGTACGTTCGAGCAGTCGTGAGCGTGATGGAACGGCAGCGACTGGTGTTTCTGGTCATTCCCGTGGTCGTCGTGGCTGTGGCTCTGGCCGGCGTAGTGGTCGAGCAGAAAATCCAGCAGGGTGCTGTCGTGGTGGGCCTGCTCGTGGTGGTTGCGCAGGGCCAGCGACTCGGTTAGCTCATGCGCGTCCGCGTTTGGCGGCAAGCACGAGAGCAAGCCGAAATACACGGAGAACAGGAGATAGAGCAAGCGCATGACGGGGCAAAAGTACGCGGCAGTAGCGCGAAGCGGTGCTTCGCGTTCACGCGGCTCCAACGGCGCGGGGACGCGAAGCACCGCTTCGCGCTACGTCGCGCTACTGCCGCGTTAAAACGGCACCACCACCTTCACGCCCACGTTGCGGCCGGGGTTATAAATACCCGAGCGGCCGTTGGCGGACGCGGCGTAGTACTCGAAGTATTTCAGGCGGTTGAGGTGGGCCTGGTAGGCGGTGTCGAACACGTTATCGACCTGCACAAACAGCTGGGCCACCGGGCGACCGGCGCGGCTGCTGAAGGTGGTGCCGGCCCCCAGGCCCAGCAGGGCGTAGCCGGCCGTGGCGGTTTCGGTGTTGTCGAGGGCGTAGAATCGGTTTTGGCGGGCGCTGCCGTCCACGGTGGCGCGGAAATAGGTATCCGTGAGGCGGCCCTTGCCGGCGGGCAGGGTGGCGCGCAGCTCGCTGCGCGCCCGCAACGGCGGAATCAGGGGCAGATAGCGGCCGGCCGCGCCTTGGTTTTCGCGCAGCGTGGCGTCAGCATTTTCGCCGTTCACCAGGGCCACGCTGCTGTTCCAGGCCAGCCAGGATAGGGCGGCGGGGCGCAGGTTCAGGCTGGCTTCGAGGCCGTAGAGGCGGGCGGCGGCCTGCTGAAACTGGTAGGTGGTGTTGCCCGGCACGATGACCACCGGCTGGCCCGCGTCGTCCAGCAGCCGGCCCTGATAGATGAAGTTCTGCACGTAGTTGTGAAAAACCTCCACGCTGACATCGAGGGTGGGCTGGTGCCAGAGCACGCCCACGTCCTGCTGCCAGCTGAACTCCGGCTCGAAGCCGCGGTTGCCGAGGTACACGATGTGGGCACCGGGGTCGAGGCCGTTGGAGCCGATTTCGGGGATGTTGGGGGCCCGGTAGCCGCGGGCCAGGTTGGCGCGCAGCGTCAGGCGCTCAGTAGCCACGTAGCTCGCGCCCAGGCTGGCCGACACGCCCCGGTACTGCCGCCGAAACGCCGGAAACTGGAGCGCCCCGCCCGCCGCGTCGGCCGCCGCCCGGCTATCAAAGCCCGTGGCGGGGTTGGGGGCCACGTAAAAGTTATTCCAGCTGACCAAGCGCGTGTCGTAGCGCAGGCCACCGCTCACCTCCAGCTTGCCCAGGGGCTTTTTGAGCAGCAGGAAGCCGCCAGCATCCAGCAGGTCGTAGTTGGGAATGGGAAAGTCGGTCGCGTTTTGGTGGCGGTTGAGCTGGCCCATGCCGTTGCTACCCACGCTCGTTTGCAGGCCTTTCCAGTCGGGCAGGTGGTAGCGCACGTCGTAAGTGTAGGTGGTCAGGTTCAGGGCCAGGCCGGGCTGGGCGGGCGCGGTGGGGTGGTTGAACTCCTGGCGGCTGTTCTGCTGCGCACCCAACAGCAGGTGCAATTCGCCTCCGCCCAGGTGGACCTGGGTTTTGGTAAACACCCGGTAGTGCCGGATGCGCTGATGCAGCGGCCCGATGGCGTAATCGCGCAGCTCCTGGTTACTCACCAGCGGTCGGTTTTTGATGTCTTCCTGGCTGTTTTCGAGCACCTGGCGGGTGAAGCGCCGGCTGAGCGAGTCGCGGCTGCCGTCCGGGATTTCCTGCTGGTTATCGTAGAGCGTGAGGTGCCAGTGCGAGCTGCCCCAGGCCTTATTCACGCCGGCCATGCCGGTCAGCGTCAGCTCCCGGAAACCGGTGTTGTACACCGGGCCATCCACGCTGTTGCGGTAGTCGCGGGCCAGGCGGTGGCTGGCCCGGAAGCTGGTCTGGAACCCGTTTTTCTGGTAGTTCAGGCCCAGCGAATTGCCCAGGAGGCCGTTGTTGGACTGATATTCGGCCAGGGCCTCGCCGCGCAGCCGGCCCTCGGGGCCGCTGGGCAGGGCGGGCAGCAGATTGACGACGCCGGCCACGGCGTCGGAGCCGTAGAGCAGGCTGGCGGGGCCCTTCACCACTTCCACCCGCTCGATGTCGTAGCCGTCCACTTCCACGCCGTGCTCGTCGCCCCACTGCTGGCCTTCCTGGCGCAAGCCGTTGTACATGGTCAGCACGCGGTTGTAGCCCAGCCCGCGGATGAAGGGCTTCGACACGTTCGGGCCGGTGGTCACGGCGCTCAGGCCCGGAATGCCGCGCACGGCCGCATCGATGACGTTGGTGTTGGCATTCAGGCTGATTTCACGGCGGTTCAGCGTAGCAATGGGCACGGGGCTGCGCCGGATTTCGGTGGCCCGGCTCACGCCCGTTACCACCACTTCGTGGAGCGCGGCGGGCGCGGCAGCCAGCCCAAACGACAGGTCCAATGTTTGGCCGGCGGCCAGCATTTCGTCGCGGGCAACGCTGGCGTAGCCCACGGCGCTGGCCACCGCCCGCACGGTCCCGGCCGGCACATCGGCCACCCGGAAAGCGCCCTGAGCATCGGCCGTGGCCCCCAGCCCGGCGGCGGGCAGAACGATGCTGGCGAACGGTACGGGCCGCTGCCGGGCGTCGCGCACGGTCCCCGTGATGGTGCCGGTTTGGGCCAGGAGTAGCTGCGGCAGTACTAGTAATAGTAGGATAAGTTTCATAGCAAGGACTTCAAAAATCAATGACAGAAAAGCAGCGGGATGTAGCGCGGACTTTGTAGTCCGCGAGTGGCACCGTTGAACTCGCGGACTACAAAGTCCGCGCTACACCTCCGAACATCCGTTGTTTTGGTTATCCGAAAAAGGTCTGGAACAGCAGGTAGACGTTCAGGGCGATGATGATGCCCGACACCAGCCAGGCAATAATTTTAACGACCAAACCATTGGCGAAAACGCCCATTTTGGCCCGGCTGCTGGTGAACAGCACCAGCGGCACCACCGCGAAACTGAGCTGAAAGGACAGAATCACCTGGCTCAGCACCAGCAGCTGGCCGGCCCCTTTATCGCCGTAGAGCAGGATGACCACCAAAGCCGGCACCACGGCAATGCTGCGGGTGAGCAGGCGGCGTAGCCAGGGCCGGAGGCGGATGTTGAGGAAGCCCTCCATCACAATCTGGCCGGCCAGGGTGCCCGTCAGCGTGGAATTCTGGCCGGAAGCCAGCAGGGCCACGGCAAAAAGCGTGCTGGCGGCCCCGGCCCCGAGCACGGGCGTGAGCAGCTTGTGGGCGTCGTTGATGTCGGCCACCTCATACATGCCGCTCTTGTAAAAAGTAGCGGCAGCCATAACCAGAATGGCCGCGTTCACGAAAAACGCCAGAAACAGCGCCACCGTCGAGTCGATGGTAGCGAACTTGATGGCCATGCGCTTGCCGGGCTCGGTCTGCTCAATCTGGCGGGTCTGCACGATGCTGGAGTGTAGATACAGGTTGTGCGGCATCACCGTCGCGCCCAGGATGCCGATGGCGATGTAGAGCATCTGCGGATTGGTCACGATTTCCTTCCGCGGCACCAGGCCGGCCAGCAGGGCAAAGTAGTCGGGGTGCGACACGATGATTTCGTACACGAAGCAGCCGAAGATGATGACAATCAGCCCCGCCACAATGCTTTCGATGATGCGAAAACCCTTATTTTGGAAGTAAAGCACCACCAGCACGTCCAGCACGGTGAGCACCACGCCCCAGCTGAGCGGCAGGCCAAAGAGCAGATTGAGGGCAATGGCCGAGCCGATGACTTCGGCCAGGTCGCAGGCGGCGATGGCCACCTCGCACAAAAACCACAGCACCATGGCCACCGGTTTGGAGTAATGGTCGCGGCAGGCCTGGGCCAGGTCGCGCCCCGATACGATGCCCAGCTTGGCCGCCAGATGCTGGAGCAGCATGGCGAACAGGTTGGAAATCAGGATGACCGAGAGCAGCGTGTAGCCGTAGCGCGAGCCGCCGGCCAGGTCGGTGGCCCAGTTGCCGGGGTCCATGTAGCCCACGGCTACCATCAGGCCTGGCCCCCAGAAGGCAAACAGCTTGCGCCAGAACGAGGCACTGGCCGGCGGCACCTTGATGGTGCCAAACACCTCCCGCAGCGACGGGGCCGTGCGCGGCTTGCGCCAGCCGGGTTCGGCAACGGGAAGCCCGGCCGCTTCGGGGAGCGGTGCGGGAGCAACAATCGGGGCAGGCATCGCGGGGGGTAATGAATTAGACTGCAAGGTAGTTGAATTTAGGCTTACCTAAAAATTATTTTAAGCCGCCCTAATTACAGACTTCACCCCTAAAAAGTTGCGCCCACAGCTACTTATAATCGTCGCGAAATGGTATGCGAGCACGGTGCGACACTTCGCGTCTCGGCGTTGAACGATGATTGGATGGCGCGAACGCCAAGACGCAAAGTATTGCGTATCAACACCATTCAGTCCCCATACATCAACCTGAAAACCAATGCACTCCTATTCACCGGCCTCCTCGACTGGCCCCAACTTGCTGAGCAGAAGCAGGGCAATGGCCTCGCCTTCGGGCAGGCCGCACTGGCGCATCAGCTCGACGCCCTGGCGCATGAGCACGAAGCAGGGCAGATTGGGGGCGTGGAAGCTATGCACCACGCTGGGGTGCGTGCCCCCATCAACCGGCAGCACCCGAATGGCCGCTCCCAACTCCCGTTGCAGGGCCGCCAGCGCCGCCAGCACGGCCACGCGCACCTGCGGGGCGGGGCCCACCGGGGGCAGCAGCACCAGCAGCATCGCGGCATCGACGGGCAGTGGAGACGGAAGTAGAGTAGCTATCATCGGACCCGGGCGAAACAAGGAGCCGCAAAACTACCGAACGGGGACAGCGGCCCGTATGATGCCCATCGGGTGGCCGCCTGATAATTGTCAGGTTCATTCGGTTCACGGGCATTTGTGCCGACCTTGCCGCGCCCCCGGCCGATGCCGGTCCGGTAATCCCACCGCGTCGGGCCACTCCTTTCCCATTCCTTCAATGTTTTCCTCCGGTGCGCTCACCCAGCTCCTCTATACCCAGGCCAAGGAATTCTTTGGGATTTATGACCCGGCCCAGGGCTGGTTCACCCAGGTGAACCCGGCGGGGGTGCGCCTGCTGGGCTACCCCTCCGAAGAGGTGTTCCTCGCCGACCCCGACCACTCGCTACACTCCCCGCCCTGGACTGGTGCCCAGTGGGCGGCCCTTTGCGAGCAGGCCCGGCGCGAAGGCCACCAGGCCTTGGAGGCCGAAATCCGGCGGCACGCCGGCCCGCCCCTCAGCGCCTACCTGGAGCTGACCTACTTTCAGAAAGCGGGGCAGCCGTTTTTCCTGATTCATATCAGCGAGCAAAGCCGCCTGCAACAGGCTGAGCGCGAGCTGGCGCACAGCGTGCGGCGCTTTGAGGCGGTGTTTACCAACGCCACCATCGGCATCATTGTCTGCAATCAGGCGGGCGACATTGTTTCGGCCAATGAGTTAGCCGGCAAGCAGTTTGGGTACGTCACCGCCGAGCTGCTG
Source organism: Hymenobacter antarcticus (assembly GCF_039539545.1). Lineage (NCBI taxonomy): Bacteria > Pseudomonadati > Bacteroidota > Cytophagia > Cytophagales > Hymenobacteraceae > Hymenobacter > Hymenobacter antarcticus. The sequence goes on from NZ_BAABDI010000013.1 coordinate 52,847, forward strand.
GGCCAGCGCGTCGAAGTGCTGGTGCCCAACGCGGCCGGCCGGCACCATCAGCAGCTGCGCGAGTCCTTCAACGCCCACCCGCAGGTGCGCGGCATGGGCCACAACCGCGTGCTGCGGGGCCTGCGCCAGGACGGCACCGACTTTCCGGTGGAAGTGAGCCTGAGCTATTTCCACCTCGACGCGGAGCTGTACGTGGTGGCGTACGTGCTCGACATTACCTTCAAACAGGAAACCGAACGCGCGTTACAAGCTGAGCGTCAGCGCGTGGAGCACCTCAATGCCGACCTGGAGCAGAAGGTAGCCGACCGCACCCACGCCCTGCTGCTCACGCTGGAGCAGCTGGAAAAGCGCGGCGCCGAGCTCACGCAGGCGCTGGCCGCCGAGCAGGAGCTGGGCGAAATGAAGTCGCGCTTCGTATCCATGGCCTCGCACGAGTTTCGCACGCCCCTGACCGGGGTCCTCACCTCGGCCGAGCTCATTGCCGAATACGCCCAGGGCCCACATAAGGAAAAGCAGCTCCGGCACGTGGCCCGCATCCGCTCCTCGGTCAAGCATCTGAATGACATTCTGGAGGAATTCCTCTCGGTGGGCCGCATCGAGGAGGGCCGCGTGGAAGCCACGCCGGCCTCCCTGGACACGGAGACGCTGCTGGCCGAGACGGTTGCCGATGTGCAGGGGCTGCTCAAAACGGGCCAGCGCATTGATTGCCAGGGAGAATGCGCCGGCCTCATCCGGCTGGATGCCTCGCTGCTGCGCAAAATTCTGGTCAATCTGCTCTCCAACGCCATCAAGTATTCGGGCGAAAACTCGGTCATCAGCGTGCGCGCCACCTGCCACAACCGCCTGCTCACGCTGCGCGTGCAGGACCGGGGCGTGGGCATTTCCAGGGAAGACCAGGCGCACCTGTTCGAACGGTTTTTTCGGGCCCGCAACGTGGCCACCGTGCCCGGCACGGGGCTGGGGCTCTACATCATCGCCAAGTACCTGGAGCTCATGCGCGGCACCATTCACCTCGATAGCGTGCTCAACGAAGGCACCACCGTCACCATCACCGTTCCCTATGAAAACCATTCTGCTGATTGAAGACGACGCCGTAATCCGGGAAAACACCGCCGAGCTGCTGGAGCTGGCCGGCTACGCGGTGCACACGGCCGAAAACGGCCAGCTCGGCGTGGCCCAGGCCCTGGCCACCAAGCCCGATTTGGTGGTCTGCGACATCATGATGCCCGTGCTCGACGGCTACGGCGTGCTCCAGATTTTTAATCAGCACGCGCAGCTGGCCGGCGTACCCTTCATCTTCCTCACCGCCAAAACCGAGCGCCTCGACCTGCGCCGCGGCATGGAGCTGGGGGCCGATGACTACCTGACCAAGCCCTTCGACAAAGCGGAGCTGCTCAGCGCCATCACCGGCCGCCTCAACCGCTTCCACCACCTCCGGCCCGAGTATGACCTGCACCGCGAAGGCCTGAGCGAGTTTCTGGACGATGCCCGCGCCGTGGGCAACCTGGATAGCCTTTCGGCCGACCGCAAAGTGCACGTGCTGCGCAAAAAGCAGGATATTTACCTGGAAGGCGACGAGCCCACGCGGCTGTACTTCGTGAAATCCGGCCGGGTGAAAACGCTCAAAACCACCGAAAGCGGCAAGGAGCTGATTACCGGTTTCTACGGGCCCGGCGAGTTTTTCGGCTACCTGCCGCTCCTGCAGCACACCGCACACCACGACTCGGCCGTGACCGTGGACGAGGTGGAGCTGGTCTACATTCCCCGGGATGACTTCTCGCAATTGCTGCTGCGCAATCCCGAGGTCGGCCAGCGGTTTATTCACCTGCTGGCCAACCGCGTAGGCGAGCGGGAGCAACAGCTGCTGGCCATGGCCTACAGCTCCATCCGGCGGCGCGTGGCCGACACCCTGCTGCACCTGCACGCGCAGGCCGGCGACGGCCCGGCGGCCACCATCCAGCTCTCGCGCGAGGACATGGCCGCCATGGTGGGCACCGCCCCGGAGTCGCTGATTCGCACCCTGAGCGAGTTCAAAGCCGACGGGCTGGTTGAGCTCACGCCCGGAAATATCCGGGTGCTGGAGCCCGAGAAGCTGCGCCACGCCCGGTGGTAGGGAGGTTGGGGTGCTCTTGGAAAACGGGAACTATAGCACGCTGAGGCGTGAGAAGCGAAGTTCAAGGTTCAGGATTAACGTGTTGCTGATGACCGTTTGGCAGGATGTGAAATAGCTTGGCGGCATGTTTAAATCACCGTTTTCTTGGACCACATCGTCCTAAGCGGGGCATGCCGCACGGTTGTGAATCGGGCCCAGGCAGAAACGAATAGCTTTGCCAGCGTACTCTTTAACGCTTCCCCGATGGACCAGTCAGATGAGTTGTTGTGGGCGCAGCAGCAATTGCAACAAGGCGGCACCATTGCCTTGCAAACGGCTTCCGAAGCCAAATTGGCTCGTTTTGCCCAGAGGTACCACGTCCAGCTGCCCGCGGAGTTGGTCCGCTACTTCGCCTTGGTCAACGGCACCGCAGACGCGTACGATGAGCGCTTCTTTTGCTTTTACTCGCTGGCCGAAGTTCAGTCGGTGGCCGAGCGGTTTCACGACTACCACGGGGTGCCTAAGTACAGCGACTTGCTTCGCACGTGGCCCGAGCACGAGCAGTTCTATGTAGTTGCCGATTACATGATTCACCTCTTTGCCTATGCCATTCGGCTGGACGCGCAGGCCTCTTCGGCCAATCCTGTGTTCGTGCTCTGTGGTGACAAGTATCAGCAGGTAGCCGCTAGTTTCACCGAATTCTTAGCCCTTTACAAAAGGGATGCGGCCGAGCTATATATGGGCGAGGAGGAAGTGGCCGAGTAGTTCTGTTAGCTGCTTTCTCCACACAGAACGCGTTTACCTTGCTACCATTTCGCTGAACCAGCTGGTTTGCTTCCAGCCAGGGGTTAGGCTGCCCGGCTGCCGAAGCGCTGACCCATATGAACAGCCAAAGTGCCTCCTAGCAAGGTCGCTGCGCCGAGCGTTGCCAGAAACCCAATAACCGCCGCGGTTGACTGCAAGAGCTGGTTGTCATCGGCAAACACCCGTGTGTAGAGTAGCGACGAACCGACGGCCCCCGCAAAGGCGCCGCCGACAAACCAGGCGATATTCGTAAAGGTCAGCTTCCAGCGGGGGTGTAGCGCAATAACAGTGGCTCCGAGGAGCGTGCTGGCCACCACGCCGAAGACAAAGCCAAAGAGGGGAAGCAGCATAGTTTGTAAAGAAACGCTCCTTTCGGCAAACGGCAGGAATCAGCCTACACTTGGTAGCCAGCTTGCTCCTATAGCGCGGGGCGAATTTAAGAAACCCGTCTACGATTCATCGTTCACGAAATGCTCCGCAGAGATGAGTTTCGTAAACGCGCAAACCTGAAGCCTTGTCCCCACCAAAGCACCACGGCAGACGCGGCGGCGCGTTTCGCCAGTCGCCAAGGGCCACGGCCGGGGCTGATGAAGCTCAGGCCGGTGGGTGAGGTTTGTCATGTGGGGGCCGAAAAGAGGCCGGTAGTTTTGGGCTATCTTAATAGTGCCAGGCAAAGCGGCTTTCCGAACAATCCGAAAAGCCGCTTTGCCGACTGCCGCTTCTCACTGACCCATGACGCAGGAATTACAATTCGACCTGGAGAATAACGCGCAGGAATGGCTGGCGCTGTCGCTGGCCATCTCCTCGGCAGAGCGGGTGTCGTTCGGCAACATTCACGACCGGTTTTTTGCGCGCTACGGCCCCAATTTCATGGCCCACGTATACCGCACGGCCATGGAAGAAGTGCTGCCTAGCCTGCCGGATGCGGCCCGCAGTCAGCTCCTGGATGCCTTCCAGCAAGCCATGGACGAGGCCATTCAGAAGCAGGCCTACGCCCTGCCCACGCTCTCGGACTGCACGGCCTGCCACGCCCGCAAGTTCTAGTGGCTCCGGCTATCCGTTGAAACACTTCTACTCCCCTGCTTCATGACATTGACTTATCCTCCCCTGAAAAGCGGCAGCCTGCTGGCTGGTGCCCACGCCCCCGCCGGTGAGCAGAAAGCGCTGGTGCTGCTGGAAAAGAACGGCCAGAAAGTTATCTACAAAACCTTCGCCGCGGGCGAAATCATGCCCACCCACCACGCCTCCGTCGACGTGTTGGTGACGGTGCTGGCCGGCCGGCTCATCATCACCCAGGAAGACGTACCCACCGAGGTAACGGCCGGCGACTACGTCATCATCCCAAGCGGCGCGCCGCATGCGCTGCACTGCCTGGAAGCCGCCCGCATTCTGATTTACCGGTAGCCCGTATTCGGCCAGCATCGGTTTCGACTGAAATGAATCAGCCTTGAAGGTGACATTCATCAGCTTCCCCCGCCCAGGCCAACCGGAGCTTTGCGGCTGCCATCAGCCTGCCCGCCCGTGCCCCTTACCGCCGCCCCCGAAACCATGAACTGCGTTGCCTGCACCCACTGCGGCGACGACTGCCCCGCCGAGCCCATTGAGCTGACCGGGCAGCCGGAGCTGCATTTTTGCTGCCCGGGCTGCAAAGCCGTATACGAGCTGCTGGCCGCCAGCAACCTGTGCGGCTACTACCGCCTCGACGAGCAGCCCGGCCAGCGCGTGAAAACCGTGGAATTACCCGGCCGCTTCGACTACCTCGACCTGGAGTCGGTGCAGAGCCAGCTGCTGGCGTTTCGCTCGCCCACGCTGGCCCGGCTCACGCTCACCATCCCGCAGATGCACTGCGCCTCCTGCATCTGGCTGCTCGAAAACCTATTCAAGCTGAACGCGGGCATCCGGGAGTCACGGGTCAATTTCCTGCGCAAGGAGCTGACGGTAAGCTACCATCCTGCTACCACCAGCCTCAAAGACGTGGTGACCCTGCTGGCCGCCATCAACTACGAGCCGCAGATTACGCTGGCCGAGCTGGGCGCGCAGCCCCACGCCGCCAGCCGCACGCTGTACTACCAGCTGGGCGTGGCCGCCTTTGGCTTCGGCAACGTGATGCTGCTGGCCTTTCCCGACTACTTTTCCTTCACCGAAGGGCTGCACGCCGCGTTCGGGCGGTTCTTTGGGTGGCTGAGTTTGCTGCTGGCGTTGCCGGTGCTGCTGGTGAGTGCGCGCGGGTTCTACCAATCGGCCTGGCAGGGGCTTCGGCAGCGCTACATCAACCTCGACTTTCCCATCAGCCTGGGCCTCACGGCCCTGTTTGCGACCAGCGTGTTCGACGTGCTCACCCAGCGCGGGCCGGGCTACTTCGACTCGTTCACGGGCCTGGTCTTTTTCATGCTCATCGGCAAGTGGGTGCAGCAGCACAGCTACGACGCCCTGCGCTTCGACCGCGACTTCACCTCCTACTTTCCCGTGGCCGTGACGCGGCTCACCAAAGCCGGCGAGCAGTCGGTATCGGTGAAGGAGCTGCAGGCCGGGCAGCGCATCCGGGTGCGCCACCAGGAAATCATTCCGGCCGACGCCGTGCTGCTGCGCGGCGCGGGTTTGATTGACTACAGCTTCGTGTCGGGTGAGAGCGTGCCGGTGGCCAGGGCCGTGGGCGAGGTGGTGTATGCTGGCGGGCGGCAGATGGGCGAGGCCATCGAATTGGAAGTAGTGCGCGAAGTCTCGCAGGGCTACCTCACGCAGCTCTGGAACAACCCCGCCTTCGAGAAAGAAGCCCGGCCCACCCTGGAAACCTACGCCAACCACGTCGGCCGCTACTTCGTGGCCCTCACGCTCACGCTGGCCGTGGGCTCCGTACTGTACTGGTACCCCAGGGACCCGCAAATGGCCCTGCGCGCCTTCACCTCGGTGCTGATAATTGCCTGCCCCTGCGCGTTGTCGCTGGCCACGCCCTTCGCCATGGGCGCCGCGCTGCGGGTGCTGGGCCGCCGCCGGCTCTACCTGAAAAACGCCGCCGTAATCGAGACGCTGAGCCGCGCCGATACGCTGGTGTTCGACAAAACCGGCACGCTCACCGATGCCCATCGCGCGGCCGTCGATTTCTCCGGTCCGGCCCTTTCCCGCGAGGATGCGCGGCGCGTAGCGGCGCTTGTAAGTCAATCCACGCACCCGCTGAGCCAGCGCCTGGCCGCGCATCTGGGCCCTACTGACTTTGTGGTGGAGGAGTACGTCGAAATCCCCGGCCAGGGCATCAGCGGCGTGGTGGCCGGCACGCCGGTTCGCGTGGGCTCAGCGGCTTTTATCGGGGCTAACGGAATCTTGCCTGCCTCAACCCCACCCCCTAGCCCCCTCCCCGATGGGGAGGGGGGACTAGACTCTAGATTACTAGAACTAGTTTCTAGTTCCACCTCCCCATCGGGGAGGGGGCTAGGGGGTGGGGTTGAGGCCAGGGCGAAACCGCCACATGAACTTGGGAACCGCTGTAACACGCCCAAACAAGCGCCGGCCGAACAGCAAACCCGCGTGTACGTGGCCCTGAACGGGCAGCCGGCCGGGTGCTACGATATCCGCAGCCAATACCGCGAGAACCTGCCGGCGCTGCTGCGGGAGCTGGGCCAGCGCTACCAGCTGGCGCTGCTCACCGGCGACAACGACGCGGATGTCATCCCGCTGCGCCAGCTCTTTGGGGCCGGGGCCGAGCTGCGGTTCCAGCAGTCGCCGCTCGACAAGCTCGCCTACGTGGAAGCCTTGCAGCAGCAGGGCCGCCGGGTGGTGATGGTGGGCGACGGTCTGAACGACGCGGGCGCCCTGCAGCGGGCCGACGTCGGCATTGCCCTCACCGAGACGCTCACCAACTTCTCGCCCGCCTGCGACGCCATTCTGGAAGCCGGCAGCTTCGGCCGGCTGGCCACCATCATGCGCTTCGCCCGCGACTGCCGCCACATCGTGCTGGCCACGTTTCTGCTCTCCTTCTGCTACAACGGCATCGGCCTGAGCCTGGCGGTGCAGGGCCTGCTCACGCCCATTGCCTCGGCTATCCTCATGCCCATCAGCTCGCTCAGCGTGATGGTGTTTGCCACTCTGCTGGTGCGCTACGCCGCCCACCGCCGCCGGCTGTAAGCTTTAGTTTTTACAAGAACGTCATGCTGAGCGAAGTCGAAGCATCTCTACCGCTTCGTTGAACGGTGCTGACGAAGCGGTAGAGATGCTTCGACTTCGCTCAGCATGACGTTCTATTAAATTCTCCACTGTATCAACCATAACATGACCATCATCTTCCTGCTCATCGGCATCAGCCTGCTGGTGGCCCTCACGTTTTTAGGCGCGTTCCTGTGGGCCGTGCGCTCGGGCCAGTACGAGGACACCTACACGCCCGCGGTGCGGATGCTGTTTGAGGACGAGCCGGAGTAGTGCCGCTACCGTCCGGCCTTCGGCAAAGCTGCGAAACGCAGTAGCAGGGGTAGCATAAGCCTGGTGGTCGTTCAAATGTACCACATGAGCTGCATGAGGTTGCTTTCGCTTAGGGCCATTAGAAATTCTGCCCGATGCCGAAATAGAACAGCCGGTCTTCTTTGGACAAGCCGTAATCGGCATAGATGATGGTGGACAGGTTCCAGGCGATGCGGGCCCCGGCCCCGTACGAAAACCGGACGTCGCGGAAGCCCAGGTCCTGCCACCGGTCGCGCACCGTGCCGGCATCGGCAAACGGGGCCACGCCCAGCCCGAAGTTCTGCTTGCCCAGCTTCACATCGGCCAGCCGGATGCGCAGCTCGGCGTTGGCAAACGCCAGCGAGCGGGCCAGGAAGCGGTTGGCCCGGTAGCCGCGCAACGACTGTCGGCCCCCCAGGGCATTGATGCTGCCATCGGGGCTCCACTGGTCCTGGAACTCAAAGAATGGCGCTTTTTCCCCGAAAATGTTGCCGACGCCGACGCGTCCGGCCAGCACCGTGCGCTTGCCGACGGGCAGCTTGCGGTAGGCCCGGCCCTGGAAAAACAGCTTGTTGAAGCTGAACTGCGACCCAATGACCGGGCTGGAAAACTCGTTGGCCGCTTCGAAGTAAACCCCGCGGGTGGGGTCGGGCTCAAAGTCCCGCGTATCGTGAATCAGCGCCGCCTGAATAATGGATACCCAACCCCCGTCGAGGCCGAATATCAACCCTTGCTGCGCATCGCGCCGAAGCAACGCCGTGCCGTTGGGGGCCGTGGTTTGCTGGCCGGTAACGGGGCGGGTGGCATCGGCTTCCGTGCCTTGAAACGTGGCATACGACAGGTGCTGGATTTCGTAGCCGCCCATGACGCGCCATTTGCCTTTGCCCAAGGCGTAGTCGGCCTTGAGGTTCAGCATTACCTCGGTTTCCCGGAACCGGTTGGACAGGGCATCGGTGACCTCCGCGGCTTCGCCGGGCTGCCCGGGCCGCAGGGCCTTGCGGGCCGCATCGTATTCGGCGTAGGTGGCAAACGTAACGCCCGGGTTCGAGGGCAGGCGCAGGCGACCAAGCGTGGCCTCGGAGGAGCCGAAGTACAGGTTGGCCGGGTTCTGCTGCGCCTTGAAGTCGAGGCGGTAGCGCCAGCGCGTACCCTTGTAATAAGGCACGTCCAGGGAAAGCGTCAGCTCGCGGGCGTTGCTGGTGTAGTACGCCGCATTGGCGCGTAGGCGCATGAGGTAGGGCGTGTAGGCAAACAGCGGATTGTCGCGGTTGCCGTTCCAGATAATGTTGGTTTTCACCCCGAAACCCACCCCCGTAACCGGGTCGGAAGACAGGTCCGGCAAGCCGGTCACGAACCGGCCTTCCCGTTTTTTGGCCAGGTCGTCGTCCGACATGCGCTTGGAGCGGATAAAGGAGAGGCTATCCACTTGTTGGGCAAAGGCCCCGGATGCCAACAGGCCGAACGAGGCCGTTAGCCAGGTACGCAACATCCTTTTGGACATATGTTTTTTGAGAGGTGATTTTAGGTGCAGCAGGAGGCATGTCGCCGCCAGCGGGACATGCAGGAATTACAGGAATTGCAGCAGGCGCGCCGTAAACATAGTGCCCTATTCTGTACAAATTCTGTAATTGTTAGGCAGGTATAGGGCTTCCACACCAAAATTCACAACTGCGTTTCCAGTCTCTGAAGGCACTTGGGCACCAGCAGTTTTTCGGAGTTTTCAACGCCTCACTTACGTTTCCAAGTGCTGGGGGCAGCTGTGCAAAATTTGGTGCGGAAGCCAGATGAAGCATGACGTTCATCAAGAACCTATTCGGACAGGTTCTCAGTAACTGCCGACCACCCTGGCGCGATAGTCGTCGCTTAACATCAAAAAATGACTTTTTTGATGCTAGCCCCCGCACCTGACATCAATCAGGCGCTGGGCTGAAGTTCGTCACCTTTTCAGCAATACCCCCGCAAGACCTTTGAAGCAGTAAAAAACACTCTTCCGAGGCCCATGCAAGCTGAAATAGAATTACCCACCGCGGCCCCGCTGCCACTGCTGGTGGCCCCGCCGCCCGAGCGCGGCATCGAAACCTTCTTCTACGATAATAAGATTGTCCGCGACTTTGGCATTGCCACGGTCATCTGGGGCATTATCGGGATGCTGGTGGGGGTGCTGGCCGCCTTTCAGCTGGCCCGGCCCGAGGTGAACCTGGGCAACGCCTACACCACCTTCGGCCGCATCCGGCCGCTGCACACCAACGCCGTGATTTTCGCCTTCGTGGGCAACGGCATTTTCACGGGCGTGTACTACTCGCTGCAGCGCCTGTGCAAGACGCGCATGTTCTCCGACGTGCTCAGCAAGATTCACTTCTGGGGCTGGCAGCTCATCATCGTCTCGGCCGTGATTTCACTGCCGCTGGGCCTCACCACTTCCAAAGAATACGCCGAGCTGGAATGGCCGATTGACATTGCCATTACGCTGGTGTGGGTGGTGTTTGGCTGGAACATGTTCGGCACCATTGCCCGACGCCGCGAGCGGCACCTGTACGTGGGCATCTGGTTCTACATTGCCACCTTCCTGACGGTAGCCGTGCTGCACATCGTCAACTCGGCGGCGCTGCCGGTGAGCTTCATGAAAAGCTATTCGGCCTACGCCGGGGTGCAGGATGCGCTGGTGCAGTGGTGGTACGGCCACAACGCGGTGGCCTTCTTCCTCACCACGCCCTACCTGGGTTTGATGTACTACTTCCTGCCCAAGGCGGCGGAGCGGCCGGTGTATTCCTACCGCCTGAGCATCATCCACTTCTGGTCCTTGATTTTCATTTACATCTGGGCCGGGCCGCACCACCTGCTCTACACCGCCCTGCCCGACTGGGCCCAAAGCCTGGGCGTGGCCTTCAGCATCATGCTGATTGCGCCGAGCTGGGGCGGCATGATAAACGGCCTGCTGACCCTGCGCGGGGCTTGGGACAAGGTGCGCACCGAGCCCGTGCTCAAGTTCTTCGTGGTGGCCATCACGGCCTACGGCATGGCCACCTTCGAGGGCCCCATGCTGGCGCTGAAGAACGTAAACGCCCTGGCCCACTTCACCGACTGGATTGTGGCCCACGTCCACGTCGGCGCCCTGGGCTGGAACGGCTTCCTGACCTTCGGCATGCTCTACTGGCTGTGGCCGCGCCTCTACAAAACGCCGCTGCACTCCACCAAGCTGGCCAACACGCATTTCTGGCTGGGCACGCTGGGCATCCTGTTCTACGCCATCCCGATGTACTGGGCCGGCTTCACGCAGGGGCTGATGTGGAAGCAGTTCAACGCCGAGGGCATGCTGCAATACCCCAACTTTCTGGAAACGGTCTTGCAGCTGGTGCCCATGTACTACCTGCGCGGCATCGGCGGGGTGCTCTACCTGAGCGGCGTGTTTCTGATGATGTTCAACCTGTACAAAACGGCCAAGGCCGGCACGCTGCTGGTCAATGAAAAAGCCGAAGCGCCCGCGCTGCTGCCCGAAGCCCAGGACCCGCACGCCACCGGCGGCCACTGGCACCGCTGGCTGGAGCGCCGCCCGTTTCAGCTGGCCGTGGGCGCTACGGTCGCCATCCTCATCGGCGGCGTCATCGAAATGGTGCCGATGTTTTTGGTGAAGAGTAACGTGCCCACCATTGCCTCGGTGAAGCCCTATACCTCGCTGGAATTGCAGGGCCGCGACCTCTACATCAAGGAAGGCTGCTCGAACTGCCACACCCAGATGGTGCGCCCCTTCCGCTCCGAAACCGAGCGTTACGGCGAGTACAGCAAGGCGGGGGAATTCGTGTACGACCGGCCCTTCCTCTGGGGCAGCAAGCGTACCGGCCCCGACTTGCACCGCCTCGGGGGCAAGTACCCGCACTCCTGGCACTACAACCATATGATGGACCCCACCAGCATGTCGCCCGGCTCCATCATGCCGCCCTACCCGTGGCTGCTCGACAACGAAATCGATTACACGGACCTGCCCGCCAAAATCCGGGTGCTGCAACAGCTGGGCACACCCTACCCCGCCGGCTACGACCAGCAAGCCGTGGCCGATGCGCAGCAGCAGGCGAAAGGCATCGTGGCCGACCTGAAAAAGGAGGACATCGAGGTGAAATCCGACCGGGAAATCGTGGCCCTGATTGCCTACCTGCAACGCCTGGGTACCGACATCAAGGTGAAGCCCGAGCAGACCGCGGCTATGGCCGAAGCAGCGGCGGCGCAGTAGCTCTGAATTAAGAAGAACGTCATGCTGAGCGGAGCGCAGCGAAGTCGAAGCATCTCTACCGCAGCAGTAATCAATACCGCGACAACGAAGCGGTAGAGATGCTTCGACTTCGCTCAGCATGACGGCCTAACGCCCCTAATCCCCACCCATCATGTACAAAGAAGTCCTGCAGTCCATTACGGGCATTGCCATTTACCCGCTCATCTCCTTCGTCATCTTCTTCCTGTTTTTCGTGGCCCTGCTGGGGTACGTGCTGGTCGTCAACCGCCAGCACATCAGCGCCATGAGCATGCTGCCGCTGCTGGAAGATGGGCACGTCACGCCTGCTAAACCCGAACCCACATGCTAGCGCCCGTAAAAACCGCCCGGTTGGGGTTGCTTACCGCCGCCGGCCTGCTGCTGAGTGGCGTAGCGAATGCCCAAACCCCGGAGGCCGCCGCGCCCGCCAAAGCCGCCGGGATGAACGAGCAGGAAGTGCTATTCTGGGTGCTGCTGGGCCTGCTGGGCGTGCTGCTCCTGGTCCTGTTGCTGGTGGGCATCACCATCGTGATGCAAATGAAGCCGCAGCTGCGCCAGCTCTACGACCTGCCCACGGTGCATGGCACCTGGAGCGGCAAGGTGCTGGGCCTGCTGGTGGGCGATGCCACACTGGTGCGCGGCGAGTACCGGGATGAGCTGCTCGACCACAACTACGACGGCATCCACGAGTTCGACAACGACCTGCCGCCGTGGTGGAAATACGGGTTTGGCTTCACCATCGTGTTTGCCTTTGTCTACGTGGGCTACTACCACCTCACCCAAAAAGGCCAGCTGCAGGCCGCCGAGTACGAAACCGAAATGCAACAGGCGGCCCTGCTCGTTTCAGCCGGCTCCGACGACCCGACCATGCTCACCACCTACCTGGCCCTGACCACCGCCGCCGACCTGAGCACCGGCAAAAGCATCTACGCCACCAACTGCGCCCCCTGCCACGGGGCCAACGCCGAAGGCAAAGTCGGCCCCAACCTGACCGACGAATTCTGGCTGCACGGCGGCGAAGTGAACCACGTGTACAAAACCATCAAGTTCGGCATTCCCAGCAAGGGCATGGTGGCCTGGAAGGGCAAGCTCTCGGGCAAACAGATTCTGCAGGTGACTTCCTACGCGCTGAGTCTGCAAGGCTCGCGGCCGGCCAATGCCAAGCCGCCGCAGGGCGAGAAGGAGAAGGCGGGCAAGCCGGGCGGAAAGCCGGTGGCCGGGCTTTAATGAGCGGTTTACCATTCAAACAGAACGTCATGCTGAGCGCAGCCGAAGCATCTCGCTCGCATCGTTGCAACGATTGAATTACTGCTGCACGCGAGATGCTTCGGCTGCGCTCAGCATGACGTTCTGGTTTCATCATCTTCCCCCATGTCCACTACCCAATTCAAGCCCGACGACGCGTACCGCGACACCATTGCTACGGTGGATGCGGCGGGCAAGCGGGTGTGGCTTTACCCCAAAAAGCCCGCCGGCCGGCTCTACCGCGCCCGCAAGTGGCTCAGCTACGGGTTCCTGGCCGTGCTGTTTGCCGGGCCCTGGCTGCGGCTCAATGGCCTGCCCCTGCTGATGTGGAACCTGCCGGCCCGGAAGTTCATCATCCTGGGCCAGATTTTCTGGCCCCAGGACTTCTTCATCCTGCTGCTGGCCACGCTCACGTTTCTGGTGTTCATCATCCTGTTCACGGTGGTGTACGGGCGGGTATTTTGCGGCTGGGTGTGTCCGCAGACCATTTTCCTGGAGATGGTCTTCCGCCGCATCGAGTACTGGCTGGAAGGCGACGCGCCCCAGCAAAAGGCCCTGGACCGCGCCGCCTGGGACTGGAACAAAACCTGGCGCAAAACCACCAAGCACGTCCTGTTCCTGGCCGTGTCGTTTCTGATTGCCAACACCTTTCTGGCCTACATCATCGGCTCGGATGCGCTGGTGGCCATCGTGACGGACCCGCTGACGGCCCACCTGGGCGGGCTGGCGGCCATGGTCGGGTTCACGGGCGTGTTCTACGCCGTGTTTGCGCGGTTCCGGGAGCAGGTGTGCACCATCGTGTGCCCCTACGGCCGCCTGCAGGGCGTATTGCTCGACCAGGACAGCCTTGTGGTAGCCTATGACTACCAGCGGGGCGAGCCGCGCGAGAAGCTGCACAAAAACCAGGCGCGCACCGCCGGCGACTGCATCGACTGCCACCAGTGCGTGCAGGTCTGCCCCACCGGCATCGACATCCGCAACGGCGCCACCCAAATGGAATGCACCAACTGCACGGCCTGCATCGACGCCTGCAACTCCATCATGGACCTGGTGCAGCTGCCGCAGGGCCTCATCCGCCACGCCTCGGAAAACGGCATCGCCAACGGCACCAAATTTCGGTTTACGGGCCGCGTGAAGGCGCTGTCGGGTGGCTTGGTGCTGCTGCTGGCCGTGCTCACGGGCCTGCTGGTCTCGCGCTCCAACGTGGAAGCCACCGTGCTGCGCACACCGGGCCAGCTCTACCAGAAAACCGACCGCGGCACCATCACCAACCTCTACAACATCTCGGTCATCAACAAAACCAACGGCAGCTACCCCATCACCCTGCGCATCCTGGAACCGGCGCAGGGCCGGATTTCGCTCATCGGCGCCACCGGCCTCAAGCTGCCCGCCCAGGGCATCACCGAAGGCGTCTTCTTCGCCGAGCTGCCCCGCACGGCCCTGCACCGCACCAATCAGAAAATCCGCATCGGCCTGTTCAGCGGCGGCGAGCTGATAAGTGAAACCAGCACCAAGTTCCTCGGGCCTTCGCAGTGATGTTTTGACTGACTAAATAATCAGAAAGAACGTCATGCTGAGCGCAGCAGAGCGGAGCCGAAGCATCTCTACCTCATACTAATCAATGCGGTTGCAACGAAGCGGTAGAGATGCTTCGACAAGCTCAGCATGACCGTTCTAAAATCACAATAAACCATGACCACCCCGGCTATTTCCTCTCCCAAACGCAGCCTCTGGCCCTACGCCATCGTCACCGTTTTCGTGCTCTTCGCCGCCTACATCGGCTCCATGGTGTACCAGGCCATGCAGACCGACGTGAACCTGGTCAGCGCCGACTACTACCAGCAAGAGCTGGCCCACCAGCAGCGCATGGACGCGGTGGCCCGCACCGCCGCCCTGCCCACGCCCGTGCAAATCCGCCACGATGCCGCCAGCCGCCGCCTGACCCTGCAGCTACCCGCCGCCTTGGCCGGCCAGGCCGTGCAGGGCCAGGTTCACTTCTTCCGTCCCTCCAATCAGGCCCTGGACTTTGCGCTGCCCCTACAGCCCGCCGCCGACCTCCGGCAATCCATCAACACCAGCAAAATGGCCCCCGGCTTCTGGCGGGTGCAGCTTGATTTCACGGCGGGCGGGCAGGCTTATTTCCTCGAACAAGACCTCACAATCGGTGAATGAGTGATTGAGCGAATGAGTGAAGTAGCCCATGGCGCAATCGTCAGCAGGCAGGCAAGTCATTCCCACGCTCATTCACTTATTCATTCACTCAATCACTCAATCACCGACTCACCCATTGATTTTAACCGGATTCCTGTTTGGGTTGCTGGGCAGCTTCCACTGCGTGGGCATGTGCGGGGCTATTGCCCTGGCGCTACCCGGTGGCGTGGATGCGGCCACCTCCCCGCTGCGCTACGCGGGCGGCCGCCTGCTTTACAACCTGGGCCGGGTCACGACTTACGCCATGCTGGGAGCCGGGGCGGGCCTGGTGGGCCAGGGCCTGCGCCTGGCCGGCGTGCAGCAGGGCCTGTCCATTGCCTCGGGCGTGCTGATTCTGCTGCTGGTGGCCGTGCCGGAACGCTACCCCGGCCGCGTGGCGGGTTGGCTGGGTTTGGACCGGCCGCTGGCCTGGGTGAAAAACACCCTGGGCCGCTTGTTTCAGCAGCCGACGCTGCCGGCCCTGTACGCCACGGGCGTGCTCAACGGCCTGCTGCCCTGTGGCCTGGTGTATCTGGCCCTGGCCGGGGCGCTGAGCGCGCCGGGGGTAGCGGGCGCAGCGGCGTACATGGCCTGCTTCGGGCTGGGCACGCTGCCGCTCATGTTCGGCTTGTCGCTGAGCGGGCGGCTGGTGCCGCTGCTGTGGCGCACCCGCATGCGCCAGGCCGTGCCCTACGCGGCCTCGGTGCTGGCGGTGCTCTTCATCGTGCGGGGCCTGGGGCTCGGCATTCCCTACTTCAGCCCGCAGCTAAATCCGTCCACTACTACAACCAGCGCGGCCCAACCGGCCACGGTGTACGACTGCCACTAGCTTATCAACTGATGTTACGCAAGGCGTCTGAGGGTACTCCCGTGTTATAGTGCCTGGTGCTTGGTGCGTAGTGTTTGGTGAGGTGGAAACCCTCGTGCGGGGCTTTTCCAGGCGCCAGACTCCCAACCAAGCACCAAGCACTACGCACCAGGCACCCCAAAACCGAAGCTACCCATGGTGCCCTGCGTAACATCAGTTATCAACTCTTCTCAATCACCATTCTTCGGCCTTCTGCCCGCCTCCACCCATGAAAACCATTCTCGTTCCCATTGACCACACTTCGGCCGCCGAGCATACCCTGGCCTACGCCAACAAGCTGGCCGTGCGCTGGCCGGCGGAAGTGGTGCTGCTGTATTGCCACCAGCTCGATGCTGCGGCCGGCGACCCGGCCGCCGTGCTGCTGGCCCAGGAGCAGCGCCTGCGTGGGCTGGTCGAGCGCCTGCGCTACCAGCAGCTCACCCGCCAAAACGGCCGCCGCATTCAGTACCACTACCGGGTGCTGGCCGGCTGCCTGCACGACCACGTGCAGGCCGAAGCCGCCGCCTGCGCCGCCGACTTGGTGGTGATGGGCCTGGAGCACATCGACTGCGGCCGGCAAGTGGCCCCCGGCAACCACGCCGCCGCCATCATCGAGTTGGTGGGCTGCCCGGTACTGGTGGTGCCGGCCGGCCGGCGGTCCTTGCCCAACCGCCTGGTTTTCGCCGCCGATTTCGACGCCCTGAACCTGCACCTGCTGCCCCGGCTCTCGGGCCTGGCCAGTGCCTTCCCGGGGCCGCTGGACCTGGTGCAGTTCTACCCGCGCACGGCCCGGCCCCGGCGGCGGCAGCTGAAGCAGGCCCTGGGCCGGGCCGCGGCCCAGCTCACCTGGCCCATCATCACCGAGCACCTGGTGGAAGACGAAGCTCCCTTGGAAGGCATCAGCGAGTACTGTGCCCGCACGCTGGCCCAATTGCTCATCATTGCCCCGGCCGACACCGCGCAGCTGCTGCGCTACTTCGACCGGTGCTACACCCAAACGCAGGCCTATCACACCCAAATTCCCGTGCTGGTGCTGCGGGCCACGGAGCAACCAGCCACGGACACCTGCTGCGAGCACTGCCACGAACGGCTGGCGCAGGAAGCAACCGCCACCCGGCTAGCGGCTTACCGCGCCGCGCCCTGGGTCTGAAGCCATACCACAGTCCGGCACCGGCCCTTGGCGCAGCCCGGCTCACGCTTATAGCGCTTCTCAGGCTGATATACACTTTTGCAGAAAGTTAAAAGTTGAGAGTTAAAAATTAAAACGCATTGTGTCTGATTTTTAACTTTTAACTCTCAACTTTTAACTCAGTCTATAAAAACGAAACTGCTCTAAATCTGCTGCTATTATGAATACCGTTGTTGAAACCATCGCCCCGCCCCGCACTCGGGTGGAAAACTGGATGCGCAGCTTCCAGGACTGGCTCTGCTACCGGCTGGAGCTGGCCGATGGCAGCGGCGTGAAATTCGCTGAAACGCCGTGGGAGCACGCTGGCGGCGGGGGCGGCCGTACGCGGGTGCTGCTGCAGGGCGACGTGCTGGAAAAAGGCGGGGTAGCCTTTTCCGCCGTGTGGGGCGGGCTCACCGAGCAAGCTGCGCAGTCCCTGCTCCTGCCCGACCGCCGCTACTTCGCCACCGGCGTGAGCGTGGTGCAGCACCCACGCAGCCCCATGGTGCCCATCTCGCACATGAACGTGCGCTACTTCGAGGCCGGCAACGGCGAAGCCTGGTTCGGTGGCGGCCTCGACCTGACCCCGATTTACGTGGATGAGGCCCAGGCCCGCTGGTTTCATGAGCAGATTCGGGCCGTATGCCAGCGGCACGACCCCAGCTACTACCCGCGCTTCAAGCAGTGGGCCGACGAGTATTTCTACCTGCCCCACCGGAAGGAAACCCGTGGCGTCGGCGGCATCTTCTTCGACCGTCTCACCGTGGGCCAGGACGGCTCGTTCGAGGAGCTATTCGCCTTCGTGCAGGACGTGGGCGAGGTCTATGGCCGGGCCTACGCCGCCATCATGCGCCAGAACCGGGACCTGCCCTACACCGAACGCGAGAAGCAGTGGCAGCAGGTGCGCCGCAGCCGCTACGCCGAGTTCAACCTGGCCATCGACCGGGGCACCCGCTTCGGCCTCGAAACCGGCGGCCGCACCGAAAGCATCCTCATGAGCCTGCCGCCGCAGGCCGAATGGCACTACAACTACCCCGTCGAGCCGGGCTCACCGGAGGAAGCCACGCAGCAGTGGCTGCGCCAGGGCGTGGAGTGGGCGGCTGTGGCTGATGTGGCGGCTTAACGCTTACCCAAAACAAAAAGAACGGTCATGCTCATCTGGCGTCCGCGTAGCCGAAGCATCTTGCTCGCATCGGTGAACGATTGGATTACTACCACACGCGAGATGCTTCGGCTACGCGGACGCCAGATGAGCATGACGTTCTGGTTTTATTTAAACGGCCACATTGAATAAGCTGCCGACGCCTTCCAAGCCCCCTTTCCCCCCTCCGACCTCATGCGCATTTCCCCCATCCTCTCTGCTGCCGCGCTTGCCTTACTGCTGGCAGCCTGCGACACCAAGAACCCCAACGGCATGCCCGACCAGTCACCGGCCCAAAGCTCGGTGCAAGCCCTCCCGGCCACCGCGCCCAAGCCCGATTCGGCCGCCGCGCGCACCGCAAACCCCGTGATGCCCGCCGACACGTCGGTGGCCGGGGCCTGGCTGCTGCTGGAAGGTGCCCTGCGCGGCCACGATACCGAGGTGCTCAACCAGCTCATCGACCCGGAATTTGGCCTCTGGATTTTGGAGCAGCCCGGCGCGCTGCCCCTCGTGACGCGGGTGGCCGAGGTGGACGCTTTCCGCCGCACCAACCAGAACCTGCCCCTGTTTTCACTGGATAAACAGCTCATGACCGGCCCGCAGCTACAGGTGCTGGAGCAGCTGCCGCAAGCCGATTGCGACCTGCAGACCAAGCAGAATGCGGGATTTGCCCAATCGGGCTGTTTCGCCGGTCCCGCCACCGCTTTCCGAAGCCTGGACCTCTGGCCGAGTGCTACCGTGAAGGGCGGCACGGCGGCCCAGGGCAAAGCCGCGCAGGGCCGCACCGTGCGCACGGTTTTGCAAACCCGCACGGGCTTCCGGTTTCACTTCGCCAAGTCGGCCGGGGCCGGGGGGCGCTGGCGGCTCATTTTCATCGACCTGCGCGAGCCCTGCACGGCCTGAAAACAGGCTGGGTCAGGACGCCAGCACCGGCTGGCGCTCCAGGTCGAACAGCTCGCTGAGCACCTCCACCAGCTGGCCGGGCTCGCCGCGCTTGCAGGCGGCTTTGAGCTGCAGCACGGGCTGCCTGAGCACTTTTTGCATCAGCGACCGGGTGATTTCATCCAGCAGGCCGGCTTCGGCGGGGCTCATCCGTTTGCCGAAGCGCTTCATTTCGTCCTGCCGCAGCTGCTCCAGGGCGTTTTTCAGCTTCTGGATGGTGGGCGAGACTTCCATTTCCTCGCTCCAGTCCTGTAAGCCCGCCATGCTTTCGGCGATGATGGCCCGCACCTGCGGCACGGCCGCCAGCCGGCGCTCCAGGGCCGCCGAGGCTTTGCTCTGAATGGCGTCGAGCGGGTATAGCAGCACGCCCGGCACCGTTTCCACGGCGGTGGCAATGCTGTGGGGCACGGACAAGTCCACCAGGTATTTGTGGCTGAGCACGGCTTGATTAGCAAGCAATTGGGGCGTGATAATGGGAGCCGCTGCCGCCACCGACGAGATAACGACATCAGCCTCCCGAATGCCCCTGGCGAGGTCGGTAAAGTCCAGCACTTGCAGGCCGCACTCGGCGGCCAGGGCCTCCGCCCGGTCCCGCGTCCGGTTGCAGATACTGACGTGCGCAAACCGGGTGCTGGCCCCGAAATACCGGGCCACATCCACGCCAAAGGTGCCCGCGCCCACCAGCAGCACCCGCGGGCTGGCCAGGTGCGCCGTCAGGTCCTCCACCAGTTGCAGCGCGGCGTAGGCCACCGAGGCGGCCCCGTCGCAGAAGCCGGTTTCCTGGCGCACCCGCTTGTGGGCCATAAACACGGTGTGCAGCAGGCGGTGCAGAAACGGGCCGGCGGCGGCAGCATCCACCGACCATTGATAGGCGTGCTTCACCTGGCAGCTAATCTGCTGGTCGCCGACCACCTGCGCATCCAGGCCCATGGCTACCTCAAACAGATGCCGCACGGCGGCCGTGGCGCTGGTCAGGCTGACGAAATACGGCGTTATCCGGGCAGTATCGGGCAGGTGCTGCAGCCGGGCCAGCGCGCCCACGATGGCGGCGCTCTGGTCCTGGGCGGCGCTGTAGTACACCTCCGTGCGGTTGCAGGTACTCAGCACCAGCACGTCGGCCAGGCCCAGCTGCTGGCTTACCACGAGCAGCAACGCGCGGCAGGCGGGTTCATCCAGCGCCACCAGCTCCCGAATGGCGAGCGGCGCTTGCTGATGAGTGAGGCTGACAACTTTAAAGTACTGGTTCATGTAAGCAAGCAAACAAAGGGGGAACCGCACTCCCGGGCGGGGCGGCTACCGGCAAAGGTCCCGTGCGCCTGAAGCGCAAAGCATGACGCGCATCAGGCGCGGGCCTGATAGGTGTCATGAGGAGCCGTGGCGGGCCGGCTCATCTTTGTGCGATGGAACCCTGCCGACGGGCTCCGGCCGCAGCCCCCAGTTTGCTATGCTGCTCAATACCCGGATTCCCCTGCGCTACATTTTCAAGCACATCCGCCCCGATGTGGTGCGGGCACTGCTCATTTCCAGCTTTTTTCACCTCCTGAAGCTGTGGCTCGGCGAGTATCTGCCGCTGATTCCGTTGCAGCTGCCCACCATTCTGGGCAGCTCCATTGCCCTGCTCTTGGCCTTCAAAACCAGCCAGTCGTATGACCGGTGGTGGGAAGCCCGCAAGATTTGGGGGGCCATCGTGAACGACTCGCGCACGCTGGTGCTACAGGTTCGCACCTTCGTGCCCGACACGTATTTGCGCCCAACGGCCCCGGATTCGCCCGTACGCACCACGGCCTACCGCCAGATTGCCTGGTGCTACTGCCTCGGCCAGTCCCTGCGCGGGCTGGACCCCACGGCCGGGCTGGCGGCCTACCTGTCCGAACAGGATTTGGCCGGGCTGCGGCCGCACGCCAACAAGCCCCTCGCCCTGCTGGCGCTGCACACGACCCAGCTGAAAGAGCTGCTGGCCGCGCAGGCCCTCAACCCCTACCAGCAAGTGCAGCTCGATACCACGCTGGTGCGCCTCTGCGATGCGATGGGGCAGGCCGAACGCATCAAAACCACCGTGTTTCCGGTGAGCTACCGACTGCTGGTGTACTTCTTCATCTACCTGTTTTTGATGACGTTGTCGCTGGGCCTGGTCAAAACCATCGGGCTGTGGGAAATCCCCGTGCTGCTCACCACGGCCTCCTCGTTTTTCCTGCTGGAGCGCACCGCCCGCTACCTGCAGGACCCGTTCAACAACAAGCCGACCGATACGCCGGTCACGGCCATTGCCCGCACCGTCGAAATCAACCTCAGGCAGCTGCTCCAGGAGCCGGAAGTGCCGGCGCCACTGGCCCCCGAAGCGTTTTACCTGATGTGAGGCGGGCGCCCGCCTAGCTTGTCCTTACCCAAAACCGGGACCGTTGCTCCGGTCCGACCACCCTACGCAGTCCGACCGGTTGTCGGGAGGGCGAAATCGGTGGTTCTTTAACCGGTCGGCCCGCCCAGGGCAGTCGGACCGGACCGTTCAGCGGCGCTGCGACGGCGACCAAAAAGATTTGGGTAAGCACCAGACCCACATCGCCGGACTTTCTCCTGCGCGGAAGGCAAGCGCGTGAAAGTGACAATAATCAGGCCCGTGGCCTGACCAGCATCATGGGCCGGCCCCGGCCGATGCGGAGCCTTTGCCGGTGCCCGCGCGAGCGGCCGTGCAGCCGCCGTCTCCCACCATGAAATCCCTGCTCTTGCTTTGCGCGGCCTTGGTGCTGGCCGGTAGCGCGTTGCTCACCTCGTTGCTGGCCCCGGCCGACGTGGTCAGGCTCATAGGACTTACGCGGTGGGCGGCTGGCGCGCGTCTCTGACGCGCTGCCGACTGGCTTGGCGTTTCCAAACGCCCCGTTCGCGCCGCGTGGCCGCCTTCGGGTATCGTTCAGGCGGCGAGTCAGAGACTCGAAACCAGTCGGCAGCGCGTCAGAGACGCGCGCCAGCCGCCCACTGCGTAAGTCCTAGCTCAAATAGTACCCTACCGTGATTGACATCATTCATAGGCCTATTGACGAGTACGCTATTAAAGCCATTCAGGCCCCGGCGCAGCGAGGAAAACGGGGAGAAAAGATGCCCTTACAGGCAGCCTGGTGAAGAACTAACGCATTTAGGGTAATCTTTTTCTCAGATACCGCGAGGAGGCAGGGATAAATTTGTATTCTCACCTCACTCCTATATTACGAGTTTAGCTTTTACCTAATCGGCTACGTCGGCTGGCAGCTTCTCCCAGCGTTCCGGTTCGCGCCATGATTATCATATCCCACTCCGGCCAAAGTGTGGGCCCTCGTTGCCGTAATGCTCGTGTTGCTGCTGCTGCTATTGGCACGGACGGACGATAGACATCCAGAGCCCTACCTGGCAATGGGCCGGGCAGTCAACGGGCATCGGCGTGGCCCACAGAGCGGACATCGTCGTGCATGCAGTTGGCAACTCCTGCTGGTTCGGCTTGACAGCCCAGCTTGCTGGGGCAAAAAATAGCGAGGACAAAACCCAGCTATACAGCATATTACCCGATACTTAACGCGCCATCTAACCCCTAATAATCGGCTTCACATGACCAGATTATACAAAATTCTTTGGCTGGTGGCGGGCACTGGCCTTGCGCAGCCGGTATCGGCCCAGTATTTCACCAATGCGGGCGCCCAGGTAACGGTGCAGGCGGGCGCGGCCCTCTATGTTGGTCTGGGTGGCCTGACCAACAATGCCGCCGGCGTAATGGTCAACGCGGGCACGGTTCGCGTGGATGGCCCCGTGGCCAATCCCGGACTGCTTAACCTGAGCACCGGAGCCCTGGAACTACGCGGCGACTTTACCAATACGGGCACCGTGCTGCCGGGGAGCAGCCCCGTCACGTTTAGCGGGCTGGCCAACCAAACCCTAACGCCGGGGGGCAGCCCCTTTTTCCAGGTGGTGGTGAACAAGCCCACGGCCGGGGCCAACACCCTACACCTGGGCGGCGACCTCACGGTGAGCAACCTGCTCAGCCTCGGCAACGGCCTGGTAAACACCAAAATGGGGGCCGTGCTGCACACGTTGCGCCTACCCCACGGGGCCACGCTCAGCGGCGAATCCACCGGGCGCTACGTCGTCGGGGCGCTCGAAATCACGCGCAACGCCGTGAGCGGCGCGGCCGTGAATTTCGGACATGGAGCCGTGCTCGACCCCAAAACCAACAACCTGGGCACGGTCGTCATCGCCCGCGTGGCCGGCCTGACCACGGCCGACGTGAGCTTCGGCCAGAATTTCACTAACAACAGCCTCAAGGGGATTGACCGCCTCTGGACCGTGGCCCCAACTACTCAGCCCAGCGCCGTCGTGCAGCTCACGCTGAGCTGGCTGCCCGACAACGACAACGGCCTGTCCAGCTTCGCCCAGGCCCGGATGTGGCAGCAGTCGGCACCGGGGCAGACCTGGGCCGCGGTGGGCCCCACCGCCGACGCCAGCAGCCGCAGCCTTACCATGAGCCCGACAGTGCTCAACCGGTTCACGGTCAGCAATGCGGCCAACCCGCTGCCGGTCACGCTGGTCGAATTCACCGCGCAGGCCGAAGGACCGATGGCCGTGCGCCTGAAATGGGCCACCGCTACCGAACAGCAGAACAGCCGCTTTGGCGTGGAGCGCAGCACGGACGGGCACCAATTTGCAGAAGTGGCGGCGCTGCCCGGCGCCGGCACCAGCACCACCCGCCACGCCTACGCCTGGCTCGATGAACAGCTCCCGGCCGGTATTCTCCTGCTGTACTACCGCCTGGCCCAAACCGACCAGAACGGCGATGTGAACTACTCGCCGGTGCGGGCGCTGCGCCGCACGGCCACCGCGGCGGGCTTTGTGGTGTACCCAACCCAGCTGGCAACGGGGCAGACGGCCACTTACCTCTACACCGGTCTGGCCCAGCCAGGTAGCCTGCAGGTGCTGGACCTGGTGGGCCGCCCCGTGCGCGTGGTCGCGGTAGATGGCCGCGCACAGGGAATGGTGCCGTTGGCGGGCTTGGCCAGTGGCAGCTACCTGCTGCGCTATGTCACGGCAACCAGCAGTTTCAGCGCGCGGTGTGTGTTGGAATAGCAACGCCTCGCCCCTCCATGGCCGGCCCGTGAAAAGCTGCGCCATTGGCTCATTTTACTTACTACAAAACAGACTGATAGCACACCGCATACTGGTGGCTTTCTAACCGAACACGTCCATTTCCTTAACCAATAAAAAATATGAAAAAGGCCTTACTCCTGTGTGTTTTGCTCGCTCAAGTAGCGCTAGGCTGGGCGCAAAGTGTCAGTATCAACGCCACGGGGGACTTGCCAGACACGAAGGCCATGCTGGACATTGCCTCTACTACCAGCGGCCTGCTGATACCACGCATGACCACGGCGCAGCGCGACGCCATCACGACGCCGCCGGTGGGCCTGCAGGTGTTCAACCTCAGCACTAATAGTGTGGACGTGTACCGCGGCAACCAGTGGCAGGCCCTGACGCTCAGCCCCACCACCGCCAACCTGGTATCGGTCAGCTCCCTGGCCGACCTGCCCACCCCGGTAAGCGGCGCCATCACCCTGGATGCCAACAAGATGTACGTCTTTTCGGGCATCGTCAACATCTCGCCCAACTATCTGAATCTGAACGGCGCCAACCTGCGGGGCACCGACCCTAGCAAAGACGGCGTACTGTCCACGGTGAGCGGCGCCGTGCTGCGCAGCGTTGGCGTTTCGGTGTTCATGGCGAATATGGTGGTGCTGCCCGCGAGCGGCAGCACCAAAGCCTACGACTTTGCCGATGCCACCGGCTCGCAATACTGCAACCTGTTCTCGGGCTGCTCGGTGGTGGAAGTCGGCGTGCCCAGCCTGGGCGTAGGGGTGGTCAGTGGGTTTCTGGCCATCACCATCGCCCAGAACTACTGGAACTGCCAGGACGGCCTCAAGGTAACGGGCAACGTGGGCAAGTTCTGCTCTATCACCAACTTTATTGTCGGCATCACCGCAGGGGCAGGCATTGAGTTTATGCCCAGCCTCGTTATCAACGACATCGACCTGTCGAACAATTACTTCATCTACCCCGGCCAGACTGGCGTGAAGGTGAATGTCGGCGCGACCATCGACCGGGGCCGCATGACCACCAATATGTTTCGGGGCGTGGGCACCTTCATCAGTGGGTTCGACTCCTACACGCCGGCCTGGGAGATGCGCCAGAACAGCTTCATCCCCAACACCAGGGCGCTGTGCTCGGCGTACATGAACAGCAACCTCAACGCCACGGCGCTGACAGTGGTCGGCACGTTCTACAAAATAGCGGGCACCACCACCACGGTAAAGCAGCAGCGGTTTACCTCGGCGAGCACCAACCGGCTTACCTATACCGGCAAGGAAGGCATCACGGGCAGGGTGCTGATTATCATCGGGGCCAAGGCCATCAACGCGGGCAACGACTTTTCCATTGCCCTGGCCAAAAACGGGGTGGTCATTCCCAATCCCAACGGCTCGATGGCCTCGGCCAGCAACAACCAGAGCTTTCAAATCACGCTCGCCACCGAGGTGGACCTGGTGCCCGGCGACTACATCGAGGCCTTCATCCGCACCAACAACAGCAGCGCCAGTACGCTGGTGGTGGAAGACCTGCAGTTCCGGGTAACCGATTAAGCACTCGTGCTTAAGTAAACGTATGGTCGCCAAGTGGTCCGGTCCGACGCCGTAGGCGTCCGACCGGCTACTGCCAGGTTCGTTCCCCTGCTGGCACGCCCTTCAGCCGGTCGGACGCCTACGGCGTCGGACCGAACCGCCCGACTGTCTTTGTCTGATTCCTGCTGCTCGACTAGTTAAGCAGGACATAGCTGACGAAGCTACCCGTTCCGCATGTTGTTCGGACCGAATAAATCCAGCAAGCATTTAATTCACTGATGTTACGCAGAGCAAGTAGCGTGGACGCTGCGAGTCCGCGCCCCCGCGCCGTTTGGCTGGCTTTCATGGCGCGGGGGCGCGGACTCGCAGCGTCCACGCTACGCCTCTACGTCGCTTGAATCAAGTCCGTGCGTAACATTAGTAATTCACTATAGCTAAGTGCTTGTTCCAAATTAAACAACCAATGTGTTTGACGCAACTGCTTGTTCATGAGCAAAAAAAGCCAACAGCTATCAGCCAAAAGCTATTGGCCAGGTACTTAAACAGTATCTTTGCAGATAGACGCTTAGTACCGTTTTGGAACCGCTGTACACTTGGAGCGTAGACGCTGCGAGTCCGCGCCTGGGCGAACATTCCCCAAACGCGCGGACTCACAGAGGCCACGCTACACGGGCACTGTCCAGTGTTTCAGAATCCGTTCTAATGTTCGTCCATTTTCGCACCAGAAACTCCTGTGTACCATCTCATTTACCGCAGCCAGGCTACCCAGCCTTTTGATGCCTCGCAACTGACGCGCTTATTGGAACAGGCCCGTGCTTCCAATCTACACCAAGACTTGACCGGTTTGTTGTTATACACCCCCGACCAACAATTTCTGCAGGTGTTGGAGGGGGACGAACAAGCCGTGCGAACCCTGTATTACGAGCATATTATGCACGACCCCCGCCACGATGATTGTTTCGTAATCAGCGAAGGTGTTTGGACGCACCGTAGCTTTCCTGACTGGAAAATGGGCTTCCTGACTGACCAGCACACGGACGAATTGACAAAGCCCGGGTTTTTGGAAATCAGTGGTTTACGGCTCGTGCTTTCCCTTTTGGCCTCTAACCACCCTGGTTTAAGCCGTCTGTTGCTGGAATTTGTGAAGCGCTACGACAAGATTGGCTAGCCCCGCAAGCTGCGCCGCACCAGTCACCGGGCAATTACCCCGGTGAGCGACGACCTCAAGCCGTGGCCGTTACGGGCAGGGCCACCTCAGCGGTTGCTAACGGAACCGGCGCTCCCGGCCGCGCCCGCCGACGGCTGATGAGCTTCTGTAATTCCACTACCCAAAATACGACACTCGATACGGCCACCGTAACGCCCAGCTCTGCCAACGTCAGCGGCTGCGTGCTGAAGATGTTGTTGAAGAAAGGGGTGTACACAATCATCAGGTGCAGGGCCACGGTCAGCACCACGGCTCCCAGCATGGGTTTGTTGGAGAGCAGACCGATGCTGAAAATGGACTCCTGCCGCGACCGAATGGCCAGCGCCAGGCCCAGCTGGCTGAAGCAGAGCACGGTAAAGGCCATGGTTTGCCAGTGCGCAATGCCGTTGCGCAGCGCCCAGGCCTCCATCCCGATGGTTAATCCCCCAACCAGCGTCCCGACCAGCACGATAAACCAGCCCAGCCCGTTGGCGAAGATGGTTTGGCGCGGGTCGATGGGCGGGCGCCGCATGCTGTTTTTCTCGGAGGGCTCGTAGGCCAGCGCCAGGCCGGGCAGGCCGTCGGTTATCAGGTTTATCCACAGAATATGGATGGCCAGCAGCGGCACCGGCAAGCCAAAGAGCGGCGCGAAGAACAGGGCCACGATTTCGCCCGCGCTGCCGGCCATGATGTAGCGGATGAATTTGAGGATGTTGTCGAAGATGCGCCGCCCGTGCCGCACGGCGTGCACGATGGTGGCAAAGTTGTCGTCGAGCAGAATCATGGCCGCCGCCTCCTTGGCCACCTCCGTGCCGTTGATGCCCATGGCCACGCCGATATCAGCATTTTTCAGGGCCGGCGCGTCGTTCACGCCGTCGCCGGTCATGGCCACGAACTGGTGTTTGGCTTGTAAGGCACTGATGATGCGCAGCTTCTGGGCCGGGTCCACGCGGGCGTATACCCGCACTTTTTCCACCGCGGCGGCAAAGGCCGGCTCGTCGAGCCTGGTGAGCTCCGGGCCGGTCATCACCAGCTCATCGGCGGCGGAGAGGATGCCCAGCTGCTCGGCAATGGCCTTGGCGGTGAGCGGGTGGTCGCCGGTAATCATCACGGCAATGATGCCGGCGGCCTTGCACTCGGCCACGGCCTGCTTGGCTTCCTCGCGGGGCGGGTCAATCAGGCCCGCGAAGCCGATGAAGCTCAGCCCGGTTTCGACCGTGGCGGGCGTGACTTCGGCCGGCAGCCCGGGCAGCAGCCTGCCCGCGTAGCCCAGCACCCGGAAGCCCTTGGCGGCCCATTCGTCCGCGCGCCGCCGCAAGTCCGGGATTTCGGCTTGCTGCCCGGTGTCGAGTTGGTCGAATAGCGCGCTCAGCGCCCCTTTGGTAATGCAGAGCACGCCCTGGTCGGTCTGGTGCAGGGTGGTCATGCACTTGCGCTCCGAGTCGAACGGCAGCTCGCCGACCCGCGGAAACCGGCTTTCGAGGGCGGCCCGGGCGTGGTCTTTGCCGGCGGCGTACTGCACCAGCGCCACCTCGGTGGAGTCGCCCAGCCAGTTGCCGGCCGGGTCCTGGCTCACGTCGTTATTCAAAGCCATAGCCGCCAGCAGACCGGTTTTATTATCCAGCACCGGCAGAGCAAAATCCGGCGCGGCATACACGTGCTCCACCGTCATTTTATTGAGCGTGAGGGTACCCGTTTTGTCGGTGCAGATGTAGGTGACCGAGCCCAGCGTTTCCACGGCCGGCAGCTTGCGGATGAGCGCCTGGTCCTTTATCAGCCGCTTGGCACCCAGCGCCAGCGACACGGTGACCAGCGCGGGCAGCGCTTCGGGCAGCGCCGCAATGGCCAGCGAAATGGACACCAGCAGCAGGCTTCCCAGCGGCTCGCCCCGCAGCCAGCCCACCCCAAAAAACAGCGCGCCAATGCCCAGCGCCGCCACCGACAAATACTTGCCCAGCGTAGCGAGTCGTTTTTGCAGCGGCGTCACCGTTTCATCGGTCTGAATGAGGGTGGCAATCTTGCCCAGCTCCGTTTTCATGCCCGTGGCCACCACGTAGGCCATAGCCCGGCCATTGGTCACGAACGTGCCTTTGTAGCCCATGTTCAGGCGGTCGCCCAGCGGGTGCTCGCCGGCGGGCAGCACGTCCGGGTTCTTCTCCACGTTCGTAGACTCGCCGGTCAGCGACGACTCGTCCACTTTCAGCGCGTGGGTTTCGAGGAAGCGCACGTCGGCCGGAATCACGTCGCCGGCTTCGAGCACCGCCACGTCGCCGGGCACCAGGTCGGCGGCCGCAATTTCCACGGGCTGGCCGTTGCGCAGCACCTGGGCCTGGTTGGCGGCCATCTTTTGCAGGGCCTCCATGGCCTTGTCGGCCCGGTACTCCTGCACGAAGCCGATGAGGGCATTGAGGGCCACAATGGCCAGAATGACGTACGTGGATTTCCACTCGCCCACGGCCCCCGACACCACGGCCGCCACCAGCAGCACCAGAATCATCACATCGGCCAGCTGGTGCAGCAGCAGCTGCCACACCGTTTTCTTCTCCCCATCGGCCAGCGCATTCGGGCCGTGTTCGAGCAGCCGCTGCCGCGCGGTGGCCGCATCGAGCCCGGCGGGCGTGGCGTGCAGGGCTTGCGCGACATCGGTAAGAGAAGCGCTATGGTATTCCATAAAAAGGTTGGGCCCTGAAAACGGGAAAACGCGTGAAAAGGAAGCAGCATCCGGCGAAGAACCCGGCCCGGAAATCAACGCCGTGGCGCGCCGGGTTGTCGGGCAGTAGTTATCAGGCGTTACGCATTTTGCAAAAAACTGACTGTCAACTAACAGAAAGCAGTCGACAGCTTGTTCGCCATTAAGTATTTGTGCAGAAGTAACCGTATTCGAATCGGGCCTGCCGGTCTGACCGCCCTAGGCGGTCTGACCGGTTGAAGCAACAGCGCTTTCGGTCCAACGACAACCGGTCAGACCGCCTAGGGCGGTCGGACCGGGGCATACGCTTACTTCTACACGAGTACTTAAACCGGAATGCTGGTTTAGATTACCGGGCGAACAGCCCCAAAGGTCTGAGAGTTGAGAACACGGCGGGATGACATACGTCATGTCCTGGCTCAATTGCGGCGGTTTGGTGAGTGAAAGCACCGGCTTTCCTCATCCGGCGCTCACACTGCTGGCCGGCTTATCTCAGGCTGTTCAGCCTGCCTTATACCCGCGCCAGCCTGCTCTAAACACCTTCAGCACAGCTCATAAACAAAAACGCCTGCAAATTGCAGGCGTCTTTGAAGTAACGTAAATTCGAGCAGCAAGCGGAGCTAGGCCGCCTGCGCTTTGAAGCCGGCGCCTTCTACCAGCGCCTGTATCTGCCCGGCGCTGAGGTCCGTAGCCACGGTCAGGATTTTGTCGGGGTTGTCAGTATCCACCTGCCAGGTCTGAATGGCTTTCTCGCCGTTGAGGATGGGCGTGACGGCTTTGATGCAGCCGCCGCAGTTGATGTTAGTTTTGAATTTCAGGGTTTGCATGGCGGTAAAAATCTGATGGTGCCGAGCACGTCGGTCACGGAATTACAACAGCCAAAACTACGCCTACGTGCCGGTACCGGAGTACAGAATCAGGCTTAATACTTGCAGGATTTGAGCGCTGGCGTGCGTGGGGCCCCAAAAGCCGACCCGGAAATTCCTCCTCAAGCCTACGCTTTCTTTTCCAAATCCATCCCGCACTTCGGGCACTTGCCGGGTCCATTACCCTTGCCACCATCGCCCATGGGGCACTCGTACGTGGCGGCGCTGCCGCTCATTTTACCGCCGTTCTTCACCTGCCAGTCCCGAAACTGCCGGATTTCTTTTTCCTGGGCCGTTATCATCTGCTGAGCCATTTCCTTGAGCCTGGTATCGCGGCCGTGGGCCAGCTCGGCCTTGGCCATGTCCACGGCGCTCTGGTGGTGGGGCACCATCAGCATGGCGTAGTCGAGGTCCACGTTGCCACTGAGCTGGCCCATGCTCATCATGCCGGCCATCGAGACTTTCATTTTGCTCGTGAACGGGTCGGCTGGGTCAGCGGGCTTGTAGGTAGTGGGGGCCCCGTCGAGGCGGGTGGCAATGGCTTCGAGGTCCTGAATTTCCTTTTTCTGGTCGGCGCTGATTTTCCCGGCCATGGCACGCAACGTGGCGTCTTTGCCTTCTTTCAGCTCCAGGGCCGACATTTCGACCGCGCCCCGGTGGTGGGCCATCATCATGTGGGCAAAATCATGGTCGGCATTGCCAGCGGGCCTGAGCGCCTCCATGTTTTTCATCATGGTGTTCATGGCGGTCATCATGCCCGAACCGCTGGCGGCAGCGCCGGAGCCCATGCCCGAATGGTCCATGCCGGCCATGCCAGCCGCAGAATCGGCCGGCGCGGTAGTTACGACGGTAGTGGTGGTTTCCGTGGTGGCCTTGTTGCCATCACAGCTGCTCAGCAGGCTGGTGCCGATGCACAGGGAGGCGAAGAAAAAAACAGACTTTTGCATGGTTTTTTTGGTGAAAGCAGGCGATTGGGCTTTAACGTTGCGGGTGAAATTACTGGGGTAAACCTGGCCGGCGCGGTTGAACCGCAGGAATACCCGGTACAGGCCGGGGACTTCAAAATTGCCATCAAAGCCACTGCCGGGGCCTTTGTCGTCCTGGTTATTGGGCTACGTGGAAGTAGCGCGCAGCGTCTTCACTAATGCCCCCGACGTGGCCCGGCGCGCCGGGATAGCTGTCGCGGTCGGTGATGGGCTGGCGGGTAGTCCTGAAACAGGACGTGGTGGCCGCCCTTGGCGAAGGTGAGCGGGCGCGGCAGCTACGCGTTGCCAATGCCTTTCCCCGCTTTGCGGTCATCGCGGGTAACAGATTCACCAAAAGCAAACAGCCGCCCGCAATGAAGCGAAGCGGCTGATACTGGTGGTGGGAAGTAAAGGATTCGAACCTTCGACCTCTGGCGTGTGAAGCAAGCGCTCTAAACCAACTGAGCTAACCTCCCTGAAAACACAAGTCTATTAATGACCTGCGGTAAGCTTGTCGGCACCAACGTAGGCGCCAAAATCAAAACAGCCACCTAGTTAATGGGCTAAGTGGCTGTCTTTCAATGTGGGGGATACTGGGTTCGAACCAGTGACCCTCTGCTTGTAAGGCAGATGCTCTGAACCAGCTGAGCTAATCCCCCGTCTTCCTGTTCCCGTTTGGGATTGCAAAGATGGGGGGTCTTTTTGGAAATGCCAAACATACTCCAGAATTAATGTCCACACGCAAGGGTAGCAGCGGGCTTTTTTAGCAGCAACAAATTCATTTTCAGGACTAGAAAATTTGAAAAATATTTTACTAATGTCCCGATAGATAATGGGCAGGAAGCCACTGCAACGTATTTGAGCCGGGCCCGTTAAGCAGCAAAAACCACTCTCACCCCCATTCCCCTCCAGCTAATGGATACGCAACTACTCCAGAACTATTCCGAAGCCGAAAAAACCGCTTACCTGAGTGCCATTGCCAGCCTGGCCACCGCCGACCGGCAGGCTTCCGGAGCCGAAGGGCAGTTCCTGCAGGCGCTGGCCCAGCAGGCGGGCCTGTCGGGCGGGGCCACCCAGCAAGTGCTGGCCGCGGCCCAGGACGCCAATAACCAAAGCATTCAGCAGCACCTCGACGTGCTTAAAGGCAGCGACCTGCGCTTTTCGCTCGTCACCGACCTCATCAGCTTCGCGCGGGCCGATGGGTCTTACGCCAACGACGAAGAAGCCATGATTGGCAAGATGTCGCAGTACCTCGGCATCAACGCCGAGCAGCAACACACCCTGGAAACCGTAGTGGACCAGGCCGCCACCGTGGCCCACGACCCGCAGGACCCTGGCAAGCAGGGTTTCCTGGGCGGCATCGGCGATAAGCTTTCCAGCGTGGGCATTCCCAAGGGTGCGCTCATGGCGGGCCTGCTAGGCGTGGTAGCGCCCATGGTCATTTCCCGCGTGATGGGCGGTGGCCAGCGCCAGGACATGAACTCGGGCGGCGGCGGCATGATGGGCGGCAGCATGGGCGGCCTGCTCGGCGGGGCGGCCAACAGCGGCCTCGGCGGTATGCTGGGCGGCCTGCTCGGCGGCGGTATGCTCGGCGGGCTGCTGGGCGGCGGCAACTCCGGGGCGGCCAGCATGCCGCAGCAGGGCTCGGGTATCGGCAGCGGCGGCCTGGGCTCGATGATGTCGATTCTGGGCGGCCTGGGCGGGCGGCCCAACTCGCAGCCGGCCAGCGCTGGCGGCGGCGGTTTGGGTGGCTTGCTTGGCGGCGGCATGGGCAGCCTGCTCGGCGGCATCTTCGGCGGACGCTAGCCCGCTCCTGCTCAGCATCTACTATTCAGCTCACAAATAAGAAAAGGCCGCCCGTTGGGTGGCCTTTTCTTATTTGTGAGCTGCCTGGCATCCTACTCAATTCAAGGCCGAAACCCATTCCTTACGCTTTGGCGGCTGGCGCGGGCACCATCGTGCCGGCAAAGGCCCCGCCGTGCTGCTCCACCACTTCCACCAGGCGGTAGTTGAGGTCCTCTTTCACGTCGAGGTACATGTCGTAGCTGGTGGTTTCCACGAAGTATTGCACGGTCACTTCCTTGCCGGCCGGCACCAGGGCACTAAATTTCATCTGCACCTCCTGCGTCACCAGTGGGTGGGTTTTCAGGGCGGCCACGGCCCCGGCAATAATGGCGTGCAGCTGGGCGCTGGTAGTTTTTTGGTCGAAGATGAGCGTGAAGCCCACGCGGCGCGAGGTGCGAAGCGAGAGGTTGTCGAGCGGCTTGTCAATCATGCTTTTGTTGGGCACCGTGACGTAGCTTTTCTCGGCCGTGCGCAGGCGGGTACTGCGGAAACCGATTTTTTCCACCGTGCCGCTCACGTCGCCGGCCGTCACGAGGTCGCCCACGCCAAAGGGCTGGTCGAGGAAGATGGTGAACGAGGCGATGAGGTTTTCGAGGCTTTCCTTGGCGGCAAATGCCACGGCCAGCCCCCCAATGCCCAGGCCCCCGATGAGGGCAGTCACGTTCACCCCGAAAACCTGCGCCAGCGCCACCAGCCCCGCAATGATGATGAAGAGCACCTTCAGCAGGTCTTTGGCGAAGGGCAGGAACTGGTTGTCGAGGCGGGTAGGGCTGGCGTCGGCGCGCAGGGCGGCCCGGCGGGCCATTACCAGCAGGGCAAAGTCCACGAGGCGCAGGGCTACCCGCGCCGCCGCCACTATCAAAACCAGCGTCAGCACGCGCAGCAGCAGCACTTCGTGCCAGGGCAGCACGGCCGGGCGCGCCGTAGGGCCGTGCGGATACGTGAGCGTGGTACCGGCCAGGAGCAGCGTCACGATGAACAACAGCGTGGAGAGTGGCTCAATGAGCAGGCCTTGCAGCTCCTCCTCGCTCACCCCCGCCGTGTAGCGCTTAGTAAGCGAAAATAGCAGCTTGCTAAGCAGCCGCGAAAGGATTCGCCGGAACACACTACCTACCAGCAGAATGAGCAGCGCAATCAGGTATTGCCCCAGGGTATTGCCCAGGAATTCGTAACTCAGGAAAGCAGGTAATGTCATGCAGGGATTCCGGCTCAGTGCCGGAATATCAATTTTTTTTAGTGGTTAATGATTAGTGGTTAGTGGTTAATGATTGTCAGATATGCTCCCCATTAACCGTTAACCATTAACCACTAACCACTACCATCATTGCGCCCGGATGGCGATAACCGGGTCGAGGTTGGAGGCCATTACGGCGGGCACGATACCGGCGATAACACCGATGCCCACCGACACCAGCAGGCCCAGCGCCACCCGCCCGGCCGTCATGGTAAGCGGCAGGGCATCCTGCGGCACCAGCGTGATAAGCCAGACAAGCAGGATACCCGCGCCACCCCCGATGAGGCACAGAAAAATGGCTTCGAACAGAAACTGGAACAGAATAAAGAAGTTCTTCGCGCCCAGCGACTTCTGAATGCCGATAATGTTGGTGCGCTCGCGCACCGACACGAACATGATGTTGGCGATGCCGAAGCCGCCCACCAGCATGGCAAACGACCCAATCACGGCTCCCACCACGCCGATAACACCGAAGAGCTTGCCCACCGCCGAGGCTATCATTTCGGGCCGGTTCAGGGCAAAATTATCTTCCTCGCGGGGCTTCAGGCCGCGAATGTTGCGCATTATGCCCCGCATTTCGTATTCCAAATCGAGCAGGCCGGGGTCCTCGTCGCGGCCCTTCACGGCGATAGTGGCACTGGGCCCGCCGCCAAAACCCGTGGTACTGAGGGCCAACATCTTGGTGAACATGGTGAAGGGAATGATGCAGTTGGCATCGTTGCTGGAAATGGTGAGCAGCTTTTTGCCCTCCTTTTCCATCACCCCAATTACGACGAAGGTTTGGCCCCGGGCCTTAAATTCCTTGCCCAGCGCCCCGCCGTTTGGAAACAGGTTTTCGGCGATGGTGGCCCCGATGATGGCCACCGGCCGGGCCCCGTCCATTTCCTGCGTGGTGAAGTAGCGGCCGTCCTTAACGGGCACGTTGCTCACCGCCCGGAAATCGTAGCTCACGCCTTGCAGCACGCAGTCGGCCACCGAGTTAGAGCCGGCCTTGAGAGTATTGCCGCTGTTGGCGGCGAAAACGGCGATGCCCTTGTTGTTGGGTCCCAGCTGCCGGCGCATCTGCTGAAACTCGCGCGGCGTGGGCACGGGCCGGTTGAAGTACTTCCACCACGGATAGTCGGCACCGAACTCCAGCGGCCACTTCTGCACCGAAATAATTTTGTCGCCCACAAAGTCGAGGCTGCTGCGAATATTGGCTTCCAGCGAATCGACGACGGTGAACACGGCGATGATGGCGAAGATGCCCACCGTGACGCCCAGCAGCGAAAGTATAGTGCGCAACAAGTTGGCTTTGAGGGCATCCCAGGCAAACCGGAAGCTTTCGAGCGTGAGACGAAGGGCTAGCATATAGAAGAGGCGCGCGTGGCAATCAGGATTCCGAGGTCAAAAGACGGAATTCGGCGGGGAAGTTGCGGCAAAAGACCCGGGAACGAAACTCGAAACGGTCATGCCGAGCGCAGCCGAAGCATCTCTACCGCGTAAGTAAATAGTTACTGCTGCGGTAGAGATGCTTCGGCAAGCTCAGCATGACGTTCTGTGCTTTATTAACGGCTCATTCACTGAACCCATAACCCAAAAAAACGAATACTAAGGAAAAAGCCGTACTTTTGCCTCCCCAATTTTCCGTATATTCCCCCAAATACTGCCCTATGGCGATGAAATTGCACGAGTTCAAATTTGAACTCCCCGAGGACTTAGTGGCATTGCACCCCGCCCGCAACCGCGACGAGAGCCGCCTGATGGTGGTGCACCGCGCTACCGGCCAGATTGAGCACCGCACCTTTAAAGATATTCTCGATTATTTCGTCGAGGGCGACGTTTTCGCATTCAACGACACCAAGGTTTTCCCGGCCCGCCTCTACGGCAACAAGGAAAAGACCGGGGCTAAAATTGAAGTATTCCTGCTTCGCGAGCTGAACAAGGAGCTGCGCCTGTGGGACGTGCTGGTGGACCCCGCCCGCAAAATCCGCGTCGGCAACAAGCTGTATTTCGGCGAGTCGGACATGGTGGCCGAAGTTATCGACAACACTACTTCGCGCGGCCGTACCATCAAATTCCTGTTTGATGGCACCGACGAGGAGTTCCGCAAGGCGCTGTACGAGCTGGGCGAAACGCCTTTGCCCAAGGAAGTTATCAACCGCGAAACCGAGCCCGCCGACAAAGAGCGGTACCAGACCATCTACGCCGAGCACATTGGCGCGGTGGCGGCCCCTTCGGCCGGCCTGCACTTCACCCGCGAGGTGATGAAGCGCATGGAAATCAAGGGCATCGAGCCGGCGTTCGTCACGCTGCACGTGGGCCTGGGCACTTTCCGCACCGTAGATGTGGAGGACCTGACCAAGCACAAGATGGACTCGGAGAACTTCGTCGTGACGACTCCGGCCTGCGAAGTGGTGAACAAGGCCCTCGATACCAAAAAGCGCGTGTGCGCCGTGGGCACTACCACCGTCCGCGCCATGGAAGCCTCGGTATCGGCCAATGGCCGCATGAAGCCCACCCAGGGCTGGATTGACCGGTTTATCTTCCCGCCCCACGATTTCAAAATCGCCAACTGCCTGCTCACCAACTTCCACATGCCGGAGAGCACGCTCATCATGCTGGCGGCCGCCTTTGCCGGCTATCCCCTGCTGATGGAGGCCTACAAAGAGGCCATTAAGGAGAAATACAAGTTCTTCAGCTACGGCGACGCCATGCTGATTCTTTGATTCAATGAGCGAATCGGTGATTGAGTGAATGAGCGAGGGCTCGGCTGTATTTGCAGCCGGGCCTTTTGCTTTGTTGAATAGTTACCGTTCCAATCCCGCTACCTATGGCTTTGCCACGCCCATCCATTCACTCGTCCGCTCAATCACTCAACCACCGCTATGCCATTCTGGTGGCGGGCGGCAGCGGCAGCCGCATGGCCGCCGACCGGCCCAAACAGTTCCTGCTGCTGCGCGGCGAGCCCGTGCTGCTGCATACCCTGCGCCGTTTTGCCGACCCGGCGCTGGCCGTGGCCGAAATCATCGTGGTGCTGCCCGCCGACCAGCTGGCGACCTGGCACGCACTGTGCGCGCAGTTCAACGTACATATTCCGCATCGGCTGGTGGCGGGCGGGGCCACGCGCTGGGCTTCGGTGAAAGCCGGGCTGGCGGCATTAAAAGAGCACGGCGAAGGCCTGGTGGCGGTGCACGACGGCGTGCGGCCACTGGTGTCGCGGCTGGTGATAGAGCGCACCTACGCGGCGGCGGCCACGCACGCGGCGGCCGCGGCGGCCGTGCTGCCCAAAGACTCGGTGCGGCTGGTGTCGCAGCACGGCTCGGCGGCCCAGAACCGCAGCCGCCTGCGCCTGATGCAAACGCCCCAGACGTTTGAGATTGACCTGTTGCGCCGGGCCTACGCCATGCCCGAGCTGGCCACCTTCACCGACGATGCAACCGTAGTGGACGACCTGTGCCGCGTGCAGCTGGTAGAGGGCGACTACCGAAATCTGAAAATCACCACCCCGGAGGATTTGGTGGTAGCAGAGGCGCTTTTTTCAATGAATAAATGAGTGAATGGATGAATAAGCGAATGGGTGATTGGGTGAATTACAGTGCCGTTCTTTGCATTTACTCACTCACCCATTCACTCATTCGCCCATTGGAATACACCAGCCTGCTTTACGACGTGCGGCCCGACGGCGTCGCCACCATCACCCTAAACCGCCCGGAGGTGTTCAACGCCTTCAACGACCCGCTGAGCTATGAGCTGCAGGATGCCCTGAAGCAGGTGGGCCGCGATGCCGCCGTGCGGGCGGTGGTGCTTACGGGTGCGGGCCGGGCCTTTTGCTCGGGCCAGGACTTGAAGGCCAGCCAGACCGGCGAGAAACGCTCGTTCTACGACTCGCTGCACAAGCGCTACAACCCCATTATCCGGGCCATGCGGGCGCTGCCCAAGCCCATTATCGGCCGTATCAACGGCGTGGCGGCGGGCGCGGGCTGCTCGCTGGCGCTGGCCTGCGACGCGCTGGTAGCCAGCACCGACGCCTCGCTGATTGAGGTGTTCATCAACATCGGGCTGGTACCGGATTCGGGCTCGTCGTGGTTTCTGCCGCGGCTGGTAGGCACGCTCAAGGCCTTCGAGCTGTGCAGCCTGGGCACTAAGGTGCCGGCCGAAGAAGCCCTGCGCCTGGGCCTGGTGAACCAGGTGGTGGCCCCCGAGCAGCTCGACGAGGCCACCTACGCCCTGGCCGCGCGCTACGCCTCGGCCCCCACCAAATCCATCGGTCTCCTCAAGCAAATGCTGAACAAGGCCGGCGCGGCTACCCTGGACGAGATGCTGGACT
Organism: Hymenobacter antarcticus; assembly: GCF_039539545.1. Taxonomy (NCBI): domain Bacteria; kingdom Pseudomonadati; phylum Bacteroidota; class Cytophagia; order Cytophagales; family Hymenobacteraceae; genus Hymenobacter; species Hymenobacter antarcticus. The sequence continues at coordinate 91,664 of NZ_BAABDI010000013.1, forward strand.
ACGAAGCCCATTGCCAGCAGATTGCCGGTGAGTCGGCCGACTACTTTGAGGGCGTGAAGGCCTTTGGCGAGAAGCGCAAGCCGGTTTTTAAGGGTGAGTAAGCGCTAAGCCAAAAAGGCCCGTTCGATACGAACGGGCCTTTTCATTTCAGCGAACCGGCGGGCCTTATTTTTCGAGGCTCACGCGGTTGGTCCTGGTTTTGCCACCCGCGACCACCCGGTAGGTGTAGATGCCCGAGGCCAGCGAGGCTCCTTTGAGTACCACCGAGCGCTGTTCGCCCGCCGTGGCTTCCCCGTCGAAGAGCGTGGCCACCGGCCGGCCCATCGCATCGTATACGCTCACCAGCACGTGCCCGGTCTTGGGCACCGAGAAGTTGATGGTCGCGTCCTGGCTCGTGGGGTTCGGGTAGGCCTCTGTTTGAATAGCCTGAAGGGACGATGCCACCTTGGGCTCCGAAGGTGAGTTGGCAATGCGGGCCGACGGCAGAGCCGGACAAGCATCTACTTGGCCACCACAAGTGGTAGGAGCGGAAATACAACTCCCATCTGCCGCAGATGACGTAACGGTGATTCTGAATCCCTTGCCTGCCCGCATAGGGAACACCAATGGGCCTGAGCTGTAGGGGATGCTCTGAGGGTTTGTGCCATCGGTGTCGGTGACTACATAGGTAGCTCCCTCAACCGGACTACAGACTGTCAATGTTGGCGTAGTGAGTGGCCCGCACAACGTTGCTTCCTGGATGGTTACCGTAGGTCCGGCCGGTTTAGCATTTACCGTCACGGTTACCTCGCTGGTGGCGGCGGTGCACACCGGGTTGGCACCGCTGGTCACCGTCAGGCGCAAAGTCACCGTGCCGCTGCCGCCACCTACCGCAACGTTGGGATTGGCGATGGCGTCGTCAGAGAAACTGGC
>NZ_BAABDI010000013.1:92670-97247 GCF_039539545.1 Hymenobacter antarcticus
CCATTCGCGCCGCTGCCGTTCAGGCTGAAGGTATTGCCGTTGGCGCTGAAGCACTGCGCCGCCGGAGTAGTTCCCGCGCTGGCCGTCGGGTTGGGGTTCACCGTCACCGTTACCTCGCTGGTGGCGGCAGTACACAAGGGATTCGCAGTCCCGTTCACGGTCAGGCGCAGGGTTACGGTACCGCTGCCCCCGCTCACCGCAATGGTTGGTGCGTAGGTGCTGCCGCTGGCGATGCCCACGGTCAGGTTGTTCGGATTACTGGACACCGCCCACAACGGCGTGCCATTGCTGCCCAAGCCGTCCAGGATGAATGAGTTACCCTCCGTGATGGCGCATTGGGCCGCCGGCGCCGTGCCCGCACTAGCCGTCGGCACAGCCTTCACCATAACGGCCACATTGCTCGTGGCGGTTCCGCAAGTAGGCGTGAAGCCACTGGTCACGGTCAGGCTCAAAGTCACCGTACCGCTGCCCCCGCTCACTGCGATGGTCGGTGTGTAGGTGCTGCCGTTGGTGATATTCACAGTCAGGTTGTTCGGATTACTGGACACCGCCCACGACGGCATGCCATTGCTGCCCGAGCCGGCTAGGATGAATGAGTTACCCTCCGTGATGGCGCATTGAGTTGCTGGGGCAATGCCCGCGTTGGCTATGGGATTACTGTTCACGGTCACCGTTACCTCGTCGGGCGGCGATGAGCAGAGTGCCCCCACTTTTGTCACAGTCAGCTTGTAGGTGGTGTTAGCGGCCGGAGTCACTGAGACCTCAGCAGTCGTAGCGAACGGAGCTGCATTGCCAATCGACCAAGCGTAGGTGAACCCCGATGCAGCGGGAGTGCCAATGGTAGTTGAGCCACCGGCGCAAACGGCCTTATCCAAACCCGCATCGGCCGTCACATTTATTCGGAGGTCCAATTGGATGGGGTCCACAAAATCAGTCATGTTAGCGGACGATGACGACGATGATTTGGTCACCACCCACAACGTTGAGATTTTGCCCACGCAAGTAGACGTCACACTTCTGTACACCGCGGAAATGTCGACGGCAACTTCAGCGAATAAATTTGCGGCATAGGAAGAACCCCCAAAAACGGTGTAAGGCACGGTGCTTAGCAAGGCCCCGTTGGTGCGGCCGTAGGCGATTCCGACTGGTAGGTTGTTGAGGGGTACCCAGTCATAAGTTGTGCTACCTGCTGGCACAGCTTTCCATTCTTCGTAATACAGGTTCGGAACAGTGCCGCCATTGACAAACTCTGCCGTCACCTGGACATCACCAACGGTGCGGCCACCGTCCGTGCCCAAGCTGGTGAATGTGCGGGTATTAGTGTTTTTGGTTAAGGTTTTCTGCAGAAACTGGAAGGCCAGAAAGCTGTTGCCTTCTTTGGTTGCCCTGTCCCCAGCCATCATGACCCAAGTGTCGCCAACTCGGATGGTGCCAGTAGTTGAGCCGGTGGTTGCTTCCGCTATGTAGACGAGGACGTTATTGATATCGTTTTTCGAGGGATTGGGTCCGCCAATCTTCCAGGTGACAGCACTGGTCCCGGGGTTTGAATTTATCTTACTCCCCCCTTCGAAAATATCATCAGTACTACCGTATGCGTCTAGCGAATGAAAAATACGTGTAGGCGGTGTTACGGGCTGGTTACCTGCAGCCGTCAGTACGCCGCCGAACCCTGGTGCATTAGGCAGCCAGTCGCCCGCATTCTGGTAGACCAGAGCATCCCCAATGTAGGCGTTCAGGTCACCATCTATCGCGAATCCGGTCGTGGTCCCATTAGACCGGGGAGAGGGCAAAGGCACCGGGGCTACGCCCGGCGGCACGGCATTTTGGGCTAAAGCGGCGGTATTGAGGAGCAGCAGGACCGCAAATACTGCCACGGCGTAGTGCCACAATTGCCGACCAAACAGCTGGAGGGCTTGCAGGCAATCAGTGGTGGGGCTTGATTTAACAAGCACGAGCGAAAGTGTGGGGTAATAAGGCTTCATGGGTATGCAGATTAAAATGATTTTTCAACATCAGCTTATGCAAGGGCTGCCAAGCAGCCAACAGGTAGCACGCAACGGGCAACCGTGGCGGCAAGAGAGCGGCAATCACGGGGCCGTAAAGTCCCGTTCCATAGCCAGGGGCCAGAGAAAACACCTGTCTTTAGCGGGAAACCAGCTGTTTGCCTTAATCCGGGGCGACGCGGAGAAGCGAGGTGGGCAAATGCTGGCAGCTACGGCGAGAAAATCTTTTCTACTCCTCTGACTAGCAAAGATTTCATATCCCTACCCGTGGTATTGGGTAGTGCACCAGGTTACAAGCCAAGGTCTCCGTGCCTGGGAGAGGAAACCTTATCTAAGTATTTGTTAATTTATATATATTTTATCTTATAACAAAATAATAAATATATTATTTTTAATTTTACCGTGATGGTGGCTGAATAGAAACAATTCAGTAATGTCATTTTATCTTGATAAAAGCAGCTTTTTTTCATCCGCACGCTACGGCCACAGCTGTTGGCCACTCACAATACTATTCACAATTTATTGATTAACAGGGTATTAAAATCAAGAAGTCACCAGCTTACACGTCTCCCTTACCGGCAACTTAGCGGAAGCAACAACCAGGTCAAATGGCCCACGCACTCTTCGATTGCCAGTGAGGGTCCGGTTCAGGTAATCCATTCGTGTTTTTTGCATTCGTTTAGGCCTAATCCCAAAAAAGCCTTTGCTGGCCAACTGCGTCGTGCAGGTGTTCGGTGTGAGGGTTGAATAAGCCTGCCGCCAACCTCGCACCAGGGCCGGGCAATAGGCAGGGCTATCCAACGAAGCAAGGCGTAGCAGCAAGGGAATTAGCGCACTTGAAAAAAGGCCTGCCCACGGCGGAACTTGTCCTTACCCAAATCTTTCTTCGGCTTCTCAGAGGTAACGCCAAGGCCTTTTTTTACTGGCTAATTCCGCTTGAAAAGCGGCAAACCGGATAGGCAACCGTTCAAAAAAGCCCTTCCGGCCATATGGCCGGAAGGGCTTTTGAGTTTTGGGTAAGGACAAGCCTAATCAGGCGGGTCTTTCTTTTACCAATGATGAGCGAAACAACAATCTACCTCACGATAACGAAGCGGTTGCTCTTACTCATGCCATCGGCATTTACCCGGTAGAAGTATACCCCAGTAGCAAGGTCAGTACCTTTCAGCGCTACCGATTTCAGTTCGCCGGCCGCTGCTTGCCCGTCGTAGAGCGTCGCCACTTTAGCACCCAGCGCATTGTAGAGCACTACTTCCACGCGGCCGGCTTTAGGCACGGAGAACGTAATCGTAGCGTCGGAATAGGTTGGGTTCGGGAACACGCTGGTCGTCATCTCACCTGCCAGTTCTTGGTTCAGCGAAGAGGTAGAAGTCACACTCCGTGCCACTGGGCAGGTGCCAGAAGCGGGCGGCGTGGTATCCGAGCAGCCATTGACCAACGGCAGCTGGCCGGTAGAGCCATCAACAAGAGTTGCTGAACCACCGCCGAGGGCAGCAGTCATGGAGAAGGTGAAGGTTGCTGCAGTTGCAAGATTAGCAGTGGCAGGTACCGTAGCCCCAATTATCGACTTCATATCGTACTTGACCGATACCACATACGTCTTCGTGGCTTCTGCCATGAACGTAATGGTAGCAATAGTGCCGGTTGAATTCAAAGAATAGATAACCGTGCCCGGCACCGATTGGCAACTGCCTACTGACAAGCGCACGTTGGACGTATTCTGAGCGCTAAACGGCTTACTGCAGGAACCAAATGTGACGGCCTGTTGCACGGTAATCGTCGTCTGACCATCTTTCGTGGGTTTGTAGCTACCATAATAAAAGAACACCCCCGGTATTGCATTCACAACCATTGCATTACTACCTTTTGGAGTCAACGTCAAACATGCATTCAGCAGCTGGGCCGTGGTGCCGCTCAAGTAGTTGCAGCAAGTGGTTTGTGTGGGAAAAATGTGCGCAGTAACGCAGGGGCCGGTAACTGTTACCGTGAGCACGTTGCTGGTGGCCGGGCAGGCCACGGTGCCGAGCGTGGAGGTGGCGATGCGCCGGAACCAGGTGGTCGCCGTCAGCGACCCGGGGTCGTAGCCAACCAAAGTGCCGCCCGTCGCAATGTCGCTAAAACCGGCGGTGGCGCTGGTCGTGCTCGACTGCCACTGGTAGGTGATGAGCCCGCTGCCGGTCGCTTCCGGCGCGGTGAAGGCCACCGCGTCGTAGGGCGAGCAGCCCTTAGCACTGCCGCTAATCGTACCGGCAATGATGGCGTTGGGCGTTACCGTGAGCACGTTGCTGTTGTCGGCGCAGGGCACCCCGCCGAGCGTGCTCGTGGCCACGCGCCGGAAGTCGGTCGCGGCCGTCACGGCCGGCGCGTCGTACGTGGCCAGGGTGGCCGTGCCGATGTTGACGAAGTCCGCCGTGCCCGTTCGGCTCTGCCACTGGTAGGTGATGGCCCCGCCGCCGCTGCCGGGCGTCTCGCTGGCAAACGCGTCCGCGTCAAACGGCGCGCACAGCGTGCCGCCACCGCTAATCGTGCCGGCCGTCACCGCGTTGGGCGTTACCCGCAACTCGTTGCTGATGG
>NZ_BAABDI010000013.1:97345-125683 GCF_039539545.1 Hymenobacter antarcticus
GCGCAGGGCACCATGTTCAACGTGCTCGTGGCCACGCGCCGGAAGTCGGTCACGACCGCCACGACCGGCGCGTCGTACGTGGCCAACGTGGCCCCGCCGATGTCGGCGAAGGGGTCCGTGCCCGTCCGACGCTGCCACTGGTAAGTAATGGGCCCGCCGCCGCTGCCGGGCGTCTCGCTGGCAAACGCGTCCGCGTCAAACGGCGCGCACAGCGTGCCGCCACCGCTAATCGTGCCGGCCGTCACCGCGTTGGGCGTTACCCGCAACTCGTTGCTGATGGCGGCGCAGGGCACCATGTTCAACGTGCTCGTGGCCACGCGCCGGAAGTCGGTCGCGGCCGTCACGGCCGGCGCGTCGTACGTGGCCAACGTGGCCCCGCCGATGTCGGCGAAGGGGTCCGTGCCCGTCCGACGCTGCCACTGGTAAGTAATGGGCCCGCCGCCGCTGCCGGGCGTCTCGCTGGCAAACTCGGCCGCGTCAAACGGCGCGCACAGCGTGCCGCCACCGCTAATCGTGCCGGGACTGATGGCGTTTATTGATACCGACTTACTGCAATTAGCATCTGACATCACGCCTGACTTAGTTGTAACCAAGCTGATGGTGTAAGAAGAAGTCGCGCTTACAGTAATCGACTGGCTGGTGCCGCTGGGGGGTGTAGCACCACCGGTTGTTGCCGGGGTTACCGTCCAGCTATAAGCATCCATGTTAGGTGGCCCGGTAAAAGTGCGGGAAGAGCCAGCACAGGATGTGCTGGCATCTCCTGAGATAGCGCAACTAGGTGGCTGAATAACAGCCGCCGCCGCCAACGACCGGTCTTGGTTACCACCACTGCCATCTAGGGAAATCAGGCGGGTATGATACGGCGAGCCATTGATATTAACAGCCGAAGTACCTAGCCCCCAATCTTTTTGGCTGGAAATATGCCCCGCCCAAGCAAATACAACCGTTGACTTCTCAGTTGTAAAAACAATGCTAAGCCTTGTTTTGGATGACGTAGCAGTTCGGCTCCCTTGCGGCGCTACATAGCTCATGGAAGTGATGGCGAGACCATTAAACATGGTCATCTCCTCTTTGCCAATGTCTTTCAATGCGTAGTAGCTAAAGCGGTCAGGGTTAGCGGCCCCTAAATCAACAGGTATCCCGGCGGGAGCATCAATGGCTTTAACTACAACCAATGGTGTTCCTAAGCTAAGTCCAGCTAACGGGTCAATAACCTCTCCATTGGGCTGCTGGTGCCCAACAAATTGGGCGTGGGGCTGCAGCGATTGGTATTGAGTGATGAAGTCAATGGCATTTTTACCCCCGTCCCGGAGGTCCCATTCGATAATAAGGGTATGTGTTCCGGCTGATAGGCCGGTAACGACCATCCGGTAAGGGATAGAATGGCCTTCCAGATAGTGTGCATTCGAGGCCCCCGCATTACCATTTACCCAGGGTGCCTGGTTTATCGGAGCAGTGGAGGAGCCATTTCTTACTTGGTCGAGATTGGCCGCAGCGTTAGATTGCGCCATCGTAAAATTTGGGATGGCAAGTAGGCCAACACAAATGATTGAACGCAGCCATTTGTAAAGCTGCGTTATGCCTACTTTACAAGGCAGTTCTAATGAAAATGGTGTTCCAGAACTTGCCGTGAATTCGGCGAGCGGAAAAACAAGCGTGTGAAATGTCCGTTTCATGGTTTTGCAGTTAAGGGTTAGTACTTGACATACAGCTAATCGGTGGCGCTGCCGAGCAGCATACCAAGGCCCGCCACCCGCACACGGTGGTGCCGACCCAAAATCCCGTGGTAGACTACAGATGGCTTTAGACCCCTCTGAGCAGGAACACTGCGCTATTTCATTGAGGCTTCGCTCGTAGCGTTTCACCAACCAAGCCAACGTGTGGAAACGCGTACAGCCAGATTGGAAAAACCTCGAGTCAGAAGACTCGTGCCACAGCCTTGAGCTGTGGAGAATCCTACACATCAAAGCGGCCGGCCTGTGGTTTAAGCGCAGCCCTTATGAATGCAAGGTTTCGGTAGGAAGACACCGAATGGTCGAAGCAACGAACAGCCGCCATTAGCTACTGGCAGCACGCGGGGTCACTTACCGCAGCCCGTGTGCAGGGCAGGAAGGCTGCGGATTTAATTTATATTTAAATATACATATTTATATATTATAAACAATAAAAAATATAATCCCGGCTCATTATTTTATAAATATTTTTTACTTCTATCCTATTATGGTCGCAGTTAAATTATAGCCTGACCAGTCTTCCAACTGAGTGCCGGGCCTTTTAATAGACTCGGTTTTTAGCCTTTGCCGCCGCTCCTATTTATCAAGGCATGCGTTTGAGAAGTGGTTAAAACGTCAGACTGCTTAGCCTGTCGCAGCACCGCTACCACTTCGCGGAATGGGTGTCACGAAGCAGTAGCGGTGCTGCGACAAGCTCAGCATGACCAACTGACGCAAATTTTACGACTTCAAAAACCAACCGGCATATCATGGCATATTGCCCTCTATAATGGTAATGACCGTGCCGTGCCACAGACGGCCCATTCCGTGCATCAATATTTGCTCAGGCAGGAGCCCCATAACGCAACAAAGGGCAGCCAAACGGCTGCCCTTTGTTGCAAGGTAATTATCCAATAAATGCGGTGTTACCGCAGCGTAATCACCTTGGTGCGGCCGTTCACGGTCACGGTCGCGGTGTTGTCGCAGGTGCCGTTGCCGTAGTCGAGCACCAGGGTTTTGCCCTTGGAGTTGGAAATGTTGATGGCCCCGGACACGAAGTATTTGAGGCAGTCGGCGCGGCGCACCAGCGGCTTGGCGTTGTCGATGACGGTGGTGTAGGTCATGCCGCGACGGTTGGTGCCGTTGGCGCCGCCGGTCACGGTGTACACATCATCCGAATGCACGAGGGGCGTGTTGAAGCCGGCGGTGCGGGTGAAGGTCCAGTTGGCCGTCCAGGAGTGGGTGCCGCCGTTGTTGGCCCGTGTGATGCTGGCGCTGTCAACCACGACGTTGAACGAGCCCGAGCCGAGGTCGGTAAAGGTGCGCGTGGCCTTGTGCTGGTTGTAGTTCACAAAGTAGTTTTTGCGCCGAACAACCGACCCGGCGATGCGCCGATTCACATCCGTGGTGAAGCGCACGATAACCTGGCCGCTGCGGAAGCGGCCGTCGGGGCAGGCGCAGCCCGTGCCGAAATCGATAACCAGCGTGCGGGTGCTGGCCGTGTAAGTACGGGTAGCGCAGGGGCCGAATTTGGTGCGAAACTCGGCATCGGTGGAGTTGAACCCGGCCGCGGCGTTGTCAACGTTCACTGGGGCGGTGGCCTCCACGGCATCCGAGCTGACGGCCGTTTCGACGTTGGCTTCGCTGCGGTCTTCGGCCGAGGTGATGTCCTCATCGGGCATGGCGTCGGAGTCGCGCTTGCAACCGGTGGCGAGCAACAGGCCGCTGGCGAGGCAGGCAAAAGCGAGGGAGCGGAGGGACGTGGTACGCATGACGAAAAAGTAAATAAGTTAGGTACTGACGAGTGAGGAATGGGTTGGCGAACGGCGTTTGTGGCGGTTGGAATGCGCGGTCGCAGGCAAGTTTAACCGGGTTATGAAAAAGGTTAAGACCGGGCCGAAATAACCTCACCGCGAAGCAGGCGTATGAAACGAAATCCACGCTAACCCGCCTTTTCTTAGCCTTCGCCCTATGCGTTTCTTCCCGTCGTTATCCCGGCCTACGTGGCGTTTGTTGGTTTTCTTGGCAGCTGGACTCCCGGGGCTGGCCGCCTGCTCATCGGGGGGCAGTACCGACGCCGGGGATTCGGCCACGGCCGCGAACGAGCAGAAAATCGGCGCGGCCGACGTCACGGCCAGGCAGGAAGCCGATGCCCGCTTCCTGGTGAAAACCACTGGCAACGCGCTGCTGGAAGTGGAGCTGGGCAAGCTGGCGCAGGCCCGGGCCACGACGCCCGTAGTGCGTACGTATGGGGCCAGCCTCGTGCAAAACCGGCTGGAGCTACTGGCCACCTTGCGCACGCTGGCCACCGCCAAAAGCCTGACGGTGCCCGCCGCCCTCGGCGACGATGAGCAGGCCGCTTACCACGAAGTCAGCACCCAAACCGGGGCCCAAATCGACAAGCGGGTGATGGCCCTGCTGGTGAAGACCCAGAAGCAGGACGAAGACGGCTTCGACGATATGTCGGACGATGCCTACGACGGCGACATTCGCGGCTTCGCGGCCAAGTACCTCACCCCCGTGCGGGAGCAGCTGGCCGGAGCGGAAGAAGTAGCCGATACCATCGAAGACCTGCCCTAGCAGCGGTTTCCGGGTCCGGGTACCGTAGCGCAAACTACACGGCGCAGGAAATGGCCAATAGAAAACCCCGCTGCAACTACTCGCAGCGGGGTTTTTATGTAAAACAGAAGCCCGTTTTAGCTGGCGTACTTACTGATTTTCAGCTCCTCGGCCAGGAAGCGGGCCGTGTGGCCTTTATCCGACTTCGCCACCTGCTCGGGCGTGCCCTGGGCCACGATATAGCCGCCGCCCGCGCCGCCCTCGGGGCCGATGTCGATGACGTAGTCGGCCACTTTTATCAGGTCGAGGTTGTGCTCGATGATGAGGACGGTGTTGCCCTTGTCGGCCAGCTTCTGGAGCACATCCGCCAGGTGATTAATATCCTCGAAGTGCAGGCCGGTGGTGGGCTCGTCGAGGATGTAAAACGTCTTGCCGGTATCCTTTTTGCTGAGCTCAGTGGCCAGCTTCACCCGCTGGGCCTCGCCGCCGCTCAGCGTGGTGGCCTGCTGGCCCAGCGTGAGGTAGCCCAGGCCCACGTCGTTCAGGGTCTTGATTTTACGCAGGATACGGGGCTGGTACTCGAAGAACTCCACGGCCTTCTCCACGGTCATGTCGAGAATGTCGGTGATGGACTTGCCTTTGAAGCGCACCTCCAGGGTTTCGCGGTTGTAGCGGCGGCCTTTGCAGGTTTCGCAGGGCACGTGCACGTCGGGCAGGAAGTTCATCTCGATGGTGCGAATGCCGGCGCCCTCACATGTTTCGCAGCGCCCGCCCTTCACGTTGAAGGAGAAGCGGCCGGGGCCGTAGCCGCGGATTTTAGCCTCCGCCATCTCGCCGAACAGCTGGCGGATTTCGGTGAACACGCCCGTGTAGGTGGCCGGGTTCGAGCGCGGCGTGCGCCCAATCGGCGACTGGTCCACCTCAATCACCTTATCCACCAAATCCAGTCCTTCGATGCTGCCGTAGGCCAGCGGCTCCCGCTTGGCATTGAAGAAATACTGGTTGAGAATCGGGTACAGCGTATCATGAATGAGCGTGCTTTTGCCCGAGCCGGATACGCCCGTTACGGCCACCAGCTTGCCCAGCGGCACGCGCAGGGTCACGTTTTTGAGGTTGTTGCCGGTGGCGCCCTTTAGCACCAAATCCACGCCTTCGCCCTTGCGCTTCTTCTTTTGCATCTCAATGTGCTTCTGCCCGCTGAGGTACTGCGAGGTGAGCGAGCCGGAGTTGAGAATCTCCTGCGGCGTGCCCGAGGCCACGATGTGGCCGCCGTGAATGCCCGCGCCGGGGCCAATGTCCAGCACATGGTCGGCGTGCAGAATCATGTCCTTGTCGTGCTCCACCACAATCACCGAGTTGCCGATGTCACGCAGGTGCTGCAAGGCCTTGATAAGCCGCTCGTTGTCGCGCTGGTGCAGGCCGATGCTGGGCTCGTCCATGATGTAGAGCACGCCCACGAGCTGGGTGCCAATCTGGGTAGCGAGGCGGATGCGCTGGCTTTCGCCGCCGCTCAGCGTGCGAACGGGCCGGTGCAGGTTGAGGTAGTCGAGGCCCACTTCCAGCAAAAAGCCGATGCGCTTGCGGATTTCCTTCAGCAGCTCGCGGGCAATCACGTTCTGGCGGTCCGTCAGGCGGCTTTCCAGGCCCTCAAACCACTCCGCCAAATCGTTCAAATCCATCACCGACAACTCGCCGATGTGCTTGCCATCCATCTTAAAGTGCAGGCTCTCCTTTTTGAGGCGGTAGCCCTGGCACTCGGGGCAGGGCTGGGCCTGCGCGTACTGCGCAATCCACTCCCGAATGTTGTCCGATTCGGAGTCCATCTGCCGGCGCAGGAAGGGAATAATACCCTCAAACGCCTCCGTATACTGGCTTTTGCTATCGTCGGCCTCGTCCTCCGAAATACCGTGGAGCAGACGCTTCAGCAGGTCCTCGGGCAGCTTTTCGAGCGGCGTGTTCAGCGTGGCTTTCTGCTTTTTGAGAATGACCTGGAGCTGCTGGAAAATCCAGATGTCGCGGTACTCGCCCAGGGGCGCGATGCCGCCGCGCGAAATACTCAGCTTGCGGTCGGGCAGCACGGTTTCCTCCGTGATTTCCTGCACCTCGCCCAGGCCGTTGCAGGTGGGGCAGGCACCGTAGGGCGAGTTGAAACTGAACGTGTTGGGCGCCGGGTCGTCGTAGGCGATGCCGGTGGCGGGGTCCATCAGGAAGCGCGAGAAGAACTGCGGCTTGGCCTTTTCGCCCTTGCCGTCGGGGTCGAGCACCAGCATGGTGCCTTTGCCGTGGGTCAGCGCGTTTTGCACCGAGCCGGAGAGCCGGAACCGGTCCTCCTCCTTCACCAGCAGCCGGTCAATCACGATTTCGATGTCGTGGATTTTGTAGCGGTCCACCTGCATCTTGGGCGTGATGTCGAGCAGCTCGCCATCAACCCGCACTTTGGTGAAGCCCAGCTTGGCAATCTTCTGGAAATCTTCGCGGTAGTGGCCCTTGCGGCCTTTCACGACCGGTGCCAGCACCACCAGCTTTTTGCCGTCGAAGTGCTTGAGGAGGAAGTTGATAATCTGGTCGTCGCTCTGCCGAATCATCTTCTTGCCGGTGGCGTAGCTGAAGGCTTCGGCCGTGCGGGCGTAGAGCAGGCGCAGGAAATCGTAGATTTCGGTGATGGTGCCCACCGTGGAGCGCGGATTGCGCGAGGTGGTTTTCTGCTCGATGCTTATAACCGGCGACAGGCCCTCAATTTTGTCCACGTCGGGCCGCTCCAGCCCGCCCATAAACGAGCGGGCGTAGGCCGAAAACGTCTCCATGTAGCGCCGCTGCCCCTCGGCATAAATGGTATCGAAGGCCAGGCTGCTCTTACCCGAGCCCGAAATGCCCGTGAACACCACCAGCCGGTTGCGCGGAATCTTCACGCTCACGTTTTTCAGGTTGTGCTCGCGTGCGCCGTACACCTCAATGTACTGCGCCTCCAGGTGCTGCGAGGCGGGGCTGTGGCCGTTGAGCTGGCCGTTCACATGGCCCGTGGTGGGGCCGGCGGCCGGCAATTCGGTCATCGTGCGCACGGCAGCGGCCGTTTCGGCCACGGCCGCAGTGCCGTTGGAAGCTGTTTTTTTCTTGGCGGCAGCCGGGGCTTTAGGAGCCTTGGCAACCGGGGTAGCAGTGGATTTTTTGGCCATTCAGAAACGCAGCGAAGTAGTGCGTAAAGGTACAAAGAAGGGAGCCCGAAGGCTAATAAAACAGGCTATTTGCCAGCCGCTTTAGTCCGCCGATGAAGCAGGGCGTTGGTGCACAACACCTATATCCCCCGGTTTGTGCCCGCAATAGAAAATGTTGTCCCCGAACTACCTCATAGGTTGCTGCGTACCCGTTGCAAGCTAGTTGGCACCGTAGTTGCCAAGCACCACCATACATCACGTTTCGCTTAACCCAATCCCATGAAATTCCTTCTTCAGCCGCTGCGCATTGCCCTGCTGGGCATATTTGCCCTGGCCGCCGCGCCGGCCGCCCACGCCCAGATTAACATCAACGTCAACCCGCCCAGCTGGGGGCCGGCCGTGCCCCAGGGTGCCCAGTATTATTACATCCCGGAAACCAATGGTTTCTATGACGTGCCAGCCCGCCAGTACGTGGTGTCGCGCAATGGCCAGTGGGTTCGCACCGCTACCCTGAACGGCTACAACACGGCCAACTTCCATCCCGTGGTGGTCGACTACGTGGGGGCCCAGCCCTGGACGCGTTACGACGAATACCGGGGCAAATACGGCAAGAAGCGCAACCCCAGCAACGGCGGCTTGCCCCCTGGCCAGGCCAAAAAGCTTTACAAGAAAGGCTACCGCAACGATGACCGTTACGACAACCGGTACGAACAACGCAACCGCGACGAGCACCGCGACCATGACCGGTACGAGCACGACGACCACGGCAAGAACAAAGGCAAAGGGAAGAAGGACAAACATTAGTCCGGTTCACGCCCACAAACAGCATGACTAAAAAAGGCGGCCTCATCGGGCCGCCTTTTTTAGTCATGCTGCCTCGTCCCGCCCACGGTGTAGCGCAGGTGGGACGGGGCGACGACTAGGCAGCCCGGTTGCCAACCGCGGCCGCGCTCCCCGCGCGCGAACCGACATGCAAACTGCTACGAAAATCGTGGGAACGGCCGCAGCCGGAGCCGGCACGACCGGGTCCCAAGGCCCTTTACCTCCGGCCTCATAACTTTACGGCTGTCCATGTTGGGCAGCCTTTTTTTATTATGGTATTTAGCAGCACGCTCTTTCTCTTCTATTTTCTGCCCGGTTTTTTGCTGCTGTACTACGCCGCGCCGGTGCGCCTGAAAAACCCGGTGGCCCTGCTGGCCAGCCTGCTGTTCTACGCCTGGGGCGGGCTCAACTTCCTGGCCCTGTTCCTGGGGTCGGTGGTGGTCAACTTCGTGCTCATCCGCTTCATGGATGCCACCGCTGAGCGCTGGAAGCAGCGCATATTTCTGCTAATGAGCATCATTCTCAATGTCGGAATGCTGTTCTATTTCAAGTATGCCAACTTCTTTCTGGACAATGCCAGCGCCGTGCGCAGCTACTTTGGCGGGCCGGAGCTGACCTGGGAAAAGGTGGTGCTGCCCATCGGCATCTCGTTTTTCACTTTCGAGAAACTCACCTACACCATCGACGTGTACCGGGGCGTGAACAAGCCGCTGAAGTCCTTCTGGGACTTCATGCTCTACATCATGCTGTTTCCAAAGATGATTGCCGGACCCATCGTGCGCTTCCACGAAATCGCGGGCCAGCTCACCGACCGCGCCGCCTTCGATACCGTGGACCAGAAGCTGGCCGGCGCGTTCCGCTTCGTCATTGGTTTGGCCAAGAAGCTGCTCATTGCCAACGTGCTGGGCGAGCAGGCCGATGCCATTTTCCACCTGGCTCCGGCCACGCTCAGCACCGGCACGGCCTGGCTGGGCGCGCTGGCCTACACCTTCCAGATTTACTTCGACTTCTCGGGCTACTCCGACATGGCCATCGGCATCGGCCGGATGATTGGCTTTCAGTTCCCCGAGAACTTCAACAATCCCTACGTGGCGCGCTCCATCACCGAGTTCTGGCAGCGCTGGCACATCACGCTGGGCCGCTGGATGCGCGACTACCTCTACATTCCGCTGGGCGGCAACCGGGTGAATCCCAGCCGCCTCTACGTCAACCTCTGGACGGTCTTCATCCTCTCCGGCTTCTGGCACGGGGCGGCCTGGAACTTCATTGCCTGGGGCGCGTTTCACGGCCTGTTTCTGATTCTGGACCGCCTGTTCCTGCTGCGGATTTACCAGAAAATCGGGGCGATGAGCATCGTGCCTACCTTCTTCATCACGGTAGTGGGCTGGGTGCTGTTCCGCGCCGAAACGCTTACGGGGGCGCTGGCTTACCTCAAGCCCATGTTTGGGGCAGTGGCCGCCGCCGTCCCTACGGCTGCTCCGGCCCCTTACTTCAGCCGTGAGTTTTGGTTCACGCTCGGCCTGGCGGCCGTCATCGCCTTTGCCGCAGCCCTGCCCCGCGTCGAGCGCTGGGAGCTGAGCACGCTGGCCAAGGGCCATTTCACGCTGCGCGGAGCCGTGGGGCTCACGCTGGTCACGGCCGTGCTGCTGGTGCTCAGCCTGAGCTACGTGGTGGGCAGCTCCTTCAATCCGTTCATTTACTTCCGTTTTTAGCCTTCGGCCAGCCGCTCCTTCCCGGCCACCTTCCTTTCCTCTGCGTGACTATTTTACTTAAACGACTGCTCCTGGGGCTGCTGCTGGCGCTGGTGCTGGTGCCGGTCATTCAGGCCCGGTTTCATTTTTCGAAAGAAGCCAACCTGGCCGGGGCTTTCACGGTAACGCCCCACCCGGAGCTTAGCTGGGCAGGCCTGCGCGACAACTCCTATCAGCCCGCTTTCGAGCAGTATCTGGAAGACCGGATTGGCTTCCGGCCCTACCTTATTCGGCTGCGCAACCAGCTGTCGTTTTCGCTGTTTCGGGTGGCGCGGTCGAGCGATATTGTGGTGGGCGAGCACGACGTACTGTTTCAACCCGGCCCCATTGAAAGCTACCTGGGCCACGACCTGCTGGCCGAAGAAGAGGTGCGTTTCCGGGTGCGGCGGCTGCGGGCCGTGCAGCGCGAGCTGAGCCGGCGCGGCGTGCGGCTGCTGTTTGTGCTGGCCCCCAGCAAAGCCCGCTTTCAGCCCGAAGACCTGCCCGCCCGGTTGCAGCCCGCCCCCGGCACGGTCACCAACTACGACCGGTTTGTGCGCGAGATGCAGGCCGACAGCGTGGCCCTGCTCGACCTGGTGCCGGTATTTGCCCGTTGGAAAACTACCCAGCCCTACCCGCTTTTTCCGCGTGGCGGCACCCACTGGAGCGGCTACGGCGCTACGCTGGCCGCCGATACGCTGCTGCGGCACCTGGAGCACCTCGGCGGCGTGCGCTTCCCCGGGGTGCGCACGGTAGGGCCGCCCCGCGTGGTGCGGGCCGCCGACTCGCTACGCGGTACCGATAATGACCTGGGCTGGCCCCTGAACCTGATGACGCTGCGCGAAGCCACGCCCCTGGCCTACCGGCGGCTGGTATTCGATGCGCCGCGGCCGGGCCAGACGCGGCCGTCGGCGCTGTTTATCGGCGACAGTTTTGGCTGGGGCCTGATGCTGTTTGGCCCCTACATGCAGCGCGAATTTGCCGATGACACCCGCTTTTGGTACTACAATACCGCCGTGCATCAGCCCGACAGCACCTACCACGACACGGGCGAAAAAGTGGGCAACCTCGACCTGCGAAAGCAGCTGGAATCCCGGAAATTCGTGATGTTGCTGCTCACCGAGCACAACCTGGTGGAAAACGAGTTCGGCTTCACAGACCAAGTGTACCACCTCTACCACCCGCTGACGGCCACCGACCAAGCCGCCATCGACCAGCTGGCCCAGAAAATGGCCGGCGAGACCACCTGGGAAGAACAAACCAAGGACCTGGAAGGCTTCGCCCAACGCAACCGCGAAAAAGCCCGCATCCGCTACGAGCGGCAGCAAACGCGCTAGCGCCCGCCTGGCTTGTCACAAAAAAAAGGCCTCCGTTGGGAGGCCCTTTTTTTGGCTTAAAACGCCGCGTTTTTGGGGTAGCGCGGGAAGGGAATCACGTCGCGGATGTTGCTCATACCCGTCACGAACAGCACGAGGCGCTCGAAGCCCAGGCCGAAGCCAGCGTGCGGCGCGGTGCCGAAGCGGCGGGTGTCGAGGTACCAGTCGAGGTCTTCGTGGGGTACGTGCATCTCGGCCATGCGGGTCGTGAGCTTGGTGTAGTCCTCCTCGCGCTGCGAGCCGCCGATGATTTCGCCGATGCCGGGAAACAGCACGTCCATGGCCCGCACGGTGCGGCCGTCCTCGTCCAGCTTCATGTAGAAGGCCTTGATTTCCTTCGGGTAGTTGGTGAGAATGACGGGCTTCTTGAAGTGCTTCTCCACCAGATAACGCTCGTGCTCCGACTGCAAATCGGTACCCCAGTCCACGGGAAATTCGAATTTCTGCTTGGCTGATTTCAGAATTTCCACGGCCTCGGTGTAGGTGAGGCGCTGGAAGGCGTTGGTGGTCACCGACTCCAGGCGGGCCAGCAGTTCCTTGTCGTACTGGTCGTTGAGGAATTGCAGGTCGTCGGCGCAATGGGCCAGGGCGTAGCGCACCAGGCTCTGGAGGAAATCCTCGGCCAGGTCCATGTTGTCTTCGAGCTCGTTGAAGGCCACTTCGGGCTCAATCATCCAGAACTCGGCCAGGTGGCGGGCGGTGTTGGAGTTTTCGGCCCGGAAGGTGGGACCGAAGGTGTAGATGCTGCCCAGGGCCATGGCCGCCAACTCGCCTTCGAGCTGGCCCGATACGGTGAGGTTGGTTTGCTTGCCGAAAAAGTCCTGGGTATAGTCCACCGAGCCGTCCTCGGCCAGCGGCGGCTTGTCGGCGGGCAGCGTCGTCACGCGGAACATCTGGCCCGCGCCCTCGGCATCGGAGCCGGTGATGATGGGCGTGTGGACGTAGAAAAAGCCGTGGTCGTTGAAGTAGCTGTGCACGGCGAAGGCCAGCGCGTGGCGCACGCGCAGCACCGCGCCGAAGGTGTTGGTGCGGGGGCGCAGGTGGGCAATTTCGCGCAGGTGCTCCAGCGAGGTGGCCTTCTTTTGCAGCGGGTAGGCTTCGGCATCGGCCGCGCCCAGCACGATTACTTCGGTGGCCTGAATCTCGACGGCCTGGCCCTTGCCCTGCGAAGCCACCAGCTTGCCGCGAATGGCCACGGCCGCCCCGTTGCTCACATCCTTGAGGCTTTCCTCCGGGAATTTTTCGGCATCGGCCACGGCCTGGATGGTGTGAATCGTGGAGCCATCATTCACGATAATGAACTGCACGTACTTGTTGCCGCGGCGGGAGCGAACCCAGCCTTTGACGAGGACTTCGCGGTCGAGGTCCTGGCTGGCCAGAAGTTCTTTGACGGTGGACCGTTTGAGGGACATAACTTGCGGGGAAGCGGGTTGTAAGTGGGCAAAGGTAGGACAGAACGTGTACCGCGAAATTTCATTTCGCCCCCGCGCCGCACGGTGCGGAATGTGCGCAGGGTGGTGCGGGGGCGAAATGAAATTTCGCGGTACACGTTCTGCACCAACTTTTCCGGCTCAAGCGCAGTAAGAATCACCTCCGCCCCCTCCTTTCCGTACTTTCGTCATTATGCAACGCCTCGACCTCAAACAACTCCTCTCGCAAAAGCTTAGCCCGCAGCAGATTCAGTTTATTAAGCTGCTGCAAATCCCGACGGCGGAGCTGGAGACGCGCATCAAGGAGGAGATGGAGGTGAACCCGGCCCTGGAAGAAGACGAGCCCGACGACACCGAAGAGCTGGACCGTGACGATGACAGCGACGACGATTCGGACGACCCCGATGCCAGCCTCGACAACGACGAGAACACGCTGGATGAGGACTTTGAGGACCGCAGCGGCAGCGACCAGGAAACGGCCGACGACCTGCCCGAGCCCGAGATTCAGCCCAAAGACGACAGCCCGACCGACACCGAAACGGCCCCCGACAACACCGACCTCGACCTGAGCGACTACCTCAACGACGACGAAATAGCGGGCTACAAGATGCAGGGCGACGGTCCCGGCGAGGAAGAGGAGCGCGACACGCCGCTGGCCGACACCAGCGGCTCATTGCTCGATTCGCTGCTCGACCAGCTGCATTTTGCCAGCCTCGATGAGCGCCAGGAAGCCATCGGCCAGCAGCTCATCGGCTCGATTGACGGGGATGGCTACATCCGGCGCGACCTCTCGGCCATTGCCAACGACCTGGCTTTTTCGCAGAATCTGGAGGTGAGCGTGCCCGAGATTGAGGCCGTGCTGCGCGTGGTGCAGCAGTTCGACCCGCCCGGCATCGCGGCCCGCGACCTGCCCGAGTGCCTGCTACTGCAGCTGGAGCGCCGGCCCCAGGATGAAAACACGGTGAACGCCGAGCGCATCCTGACCGACACGTTTGAGGAGTTCAGCAAGAAGCACTACCCGCGCATTCAGCAGAAGCTGGACCTGGAAGATGATGAGCTCAAGGAGGCCATCAACGTTATTCTGAAGCTGAACCCCAAGCCGGGCGGCAGCGGCCCCAGCGGCCTGGGCAAGACGCAGTACCTGATGCCGGACTTCATCCTGACCAACGACAACGGCGTTTTTAACCTGACCCTGAACGCCCGCAATGCCCCCGAGCTGCGCGTGAGCCCGGCCTACACCGAGATGTTCCGGACCTACGACAAAGCCGCCAAGAAGGACCAGAAAATGAAGGAGGCCGTGACCTTCGTAAAGCAGAAGCTGGACTCGGCCAAGTGGTTTATCGACGCCATCCGGCAGCGGCAGAACACGCTGCTGCGCACCATGAATGCCATCGTGGAGCTGCAAACGGAGTTTTTCATCGAGGGCGACGAGGGCAAGCTCCGGCCCATGATTCTCAAGGATATTGCCTTGCGCATCAGCATGGACATTTCAACGGTGAGCCGGGTGGCCAACTCCAAGTCTATTCAGACCGAATTCGGCATTTACCCGCTCAAGTACTTCTTCTCGGAAGGCATTGCCACCGACTCGGGCGAGGACGCATCGAGCCGCGAGGTAAAGAGCATTCTGAAGGAGCTCATCGGCAAGGAAAGCAAGGAGCGGCCGCTGAGCGACGACAAGCTGGAGAAGATGCTCAACGCCCGGGGCTACAACATCGCCCGCCGCACGGTGGCCAAGTACCGCGAGCAGCTGAATATTCCGGTGGCCCGGCTGCGCAAGGAATTATAGAGGCGCTCAAAAAAGGAACGTCATGCTGAGCTTAAAAGAACGTCATGCTGAGCTTGCCGAAGCATCTCTACCGGGTAAGTAATTCATTTACTGCTGCGGTAGAGATGCTTCGACTACGCTCAGCATGACGTTCTTTTTAAGCTCAGCATGACGTTCTTTTAAGCTCAGCACGACGTTCTTTATAGCATTAACTGCCTGCCGATAAATGACCTTCCCCCTTCCTACCGACGCTGCCGAGCTACGGGAACTGCTGCTGGCTGAACGCGCCCTGCGCGTGCAGGCCGAAGCCGTGGCGGCCCGCCTGCAATCGGCCAGCCGCATTCCCGAGCTCAACCCCAACCCGGTGATGCGCCTGGGGGCCAACGGCGAGCTGCTACTGGCCAACTCCGCGGCCGCGCCGCTGGCCCAGGAACTGCTGTCGACGGGCCCCTCCCAGGTGCGGCCGCAGCTCGTGCAGGCCGTCGCGCACGCCCTGCAAACCGGCGAAGTGACCCAGCGCGAGCTGGTGACCAGCGACCAGTATTTCTTGCTGTCTACGGTGCCAATCGTGGAAGAAGGCTACGCCCTTCTCTACCTCACCGATGTGACGGCCCAGCGCCGCGCTGAGCAGGAAATCCGCGAGCAGCGGGAGTTTTACGAGACGATTATGGCCCACTTGCCGGCCGTAGTCACCGTGCTCGGCCCTGACCAGCGCTACCGCTACCTCAACCCCTACGCCCAGCCCGACGCCACCAAGCGCCTGCGGCACCTCGGCAACAGCTTTGCCGACCGCTGTACGACCATGGGCCTGCCCCAGTCGCTGGCCGAGCGCCGCCGCCAGTTGTTTGAGCAGGCCGTGGTCTCCCGCCAGGGAGTGAGCTGGCAGGAGCACTGGCCCGCCAGAGCCGACGCTTCCGCGGTGCATTGGCTGTGCTATTACCAGCCGGTGTTTGAACCCGACGGGGGCCTGCGCATGGTGATGGGCTACTGCCTGGACATCAGCACCCAGCGGCAGGCGGAGGCCCGCACCCGCGAAAGCGAGGCCCGGGTGCTGGCCCAGCAGGCCTTCACCAACCTGGTGCTCGACCTCAACCCCAACCTGATTTGGGTGCGCGATGCCCAGGGCAACACCATTTTCGAGAACGCCGGCATGCAGGCCCTGCGCCACCGCGTGCGGGCCCTGGCCCACACCGATACCATGGAGGCGGCCCTGAGCCGGGAGGAAATAATGAGCGCCGTGCTGGCCGACCAGCAGGTGCTGCGCACGGGCCAGGCCCTCACCACTCAGGCACAGTTTCAGTTGGCCAACGGCGAAGTGCTGTGGCTGCAAACCGTGCGCTGCCCCCTGGTGCTGGCCGACGGCACCGCCCAGGTGCTGGGCGTGAGCACCGACATCACGGCCCTGAAAACGGCCCAGCACACGGCCGAAGCCTCGGCCACGGCCCGCGAAAACTTCCTGGCCAACATGAGCCACGAAATCCGCACGCCCCTCAATGGGGTGCTGGGCATGACCAGCCTGCTGGCCAAAACTGGCCTCAGCGACCAGCAGCGCAACTATACGACCGTGATTCAGCACTCGGGGCGGCACTTGCTGAATGTGGTGAACGACGTGCTCGACATGGCCAAAATCACCTCCGGCAAGCTGGAGCTGGACCGCGCGGCCTTCAACATCTGCGACTCGATGGCCAGGGCCTTGGAGCCGCTGATGCTGCAGGCCCGGGAAAAGGGCATTCGGGTGGTGGGCACCCGCCTGGCCGAAACCTGCCCCCACCCCTGGGTGCTCGGCGACTCCTACCGCCTGAACCAGATTCTGCTCAACCTGCTGTCCAATGCCATTAAGTTCACGCCCAGGGGCGGCACGGTGAGCGTGGGCGGCTACTTCGTGCGGGAGACCGAGGACACGCTCACCACCGAGTTTCGGGTGACGGATACCGGTATCGGCGTCGCGGCCGAAAAGCTGGAGAGCATCTTCCAGGAGTTCACCCAGGCCTACGCCGACACCACCCGGCAGTTTGGCGGCACCGGCCTGGGCCTGAGCATCAGCCGGGCCCTGGTGGCCCAGATGGGCGGCCAGCTCACGGTGCAAAGCACGCCGGGCGAGGGCAGCTGCTTCGCCTTCATCACCACGCTGCCCAAGGCCAGCGCGGCCGCCCGGCTGGCCGCCCTGGCCCCGGTGCCCCCGATGGAGGAGGCCGCCGTGCGCGGCAGCCGCGTGCTGGTGGTGGAAGACAATGCCGTGAACCGCGAGGTGGTGCAGCTGCTGCTGGAAGGCCACGGCGTGCTGGTAGACGAGGCCAGCAGCGGCCTCGAAGCCCTGGCCCTGTTTGAGGAGTACCGCTACGATGTTATCCTGATGGATATTCAGATGCCCGACATGAACGGGCTGGAGGCCACGGCCCGCATCCGGGCCCACGCCGACCCGCTGCGGGCCGCCACCCCCATCCTGGCCCTCACGGCCAACGCCTTCCGGGCCGATGCCGAGAAGTACCACGCCGCCGGCATGAACGATACCCTGCCCAAACCCTTCGACGAAGCCGAGCTGCTGCGCAAGCTGGCCTCGCTGATTGCGGGCATGGAAAGCCCCCTGGTGGGGCTGACCACGCCACCCGCCCCCGCCCCGCCCCTCGCCCAACCCGCCTTCGACCTGGCCCTGCTGCGCCAGACGGCGCGGGGCAGCGCGGCCTTCATGAACCGGATTCTGGCTTCCTTCCACGCCAACACGCCCGCCAGCGTGGCCGACCTGCGCGCCGCCGCCGCCGCCGCCGACTGGCCCGCCGCCGCCGCCGTGGCCCACAAGCTGCGCCCCTCCCTGCGCCTGCTGGGCGCGGCACCGCTCACGCCCAGCCTCGAAGTCCTGGAAACGAAAGCTGCTATCGATGCCGCCGAGCAGGAAAAAGCGACCACTGCGTTGGCGGCCGGGCTGGAGGCG
This sequence comes from Hymenobacter antarcticus, assembly GCF_039539545.1. Classification (NCBI taxonomy): domain Bacteria; kingdom Pseudomonadati; phylum Bacteroidota; class Cytophagia; order Cytophagales; family Hymenobacteraceae; genus Hymenobacter; species Hymenobacter antarcticus. The sequence continues at coordinate 114,821 of NZ_BAABDI010000013.1, forward strand.
CTGCTATTGGCCCTGCCGCAGGAGGTAGCGGGCTAATGCAGCAGTAGCGCGAAGCACCGCTTCGCGCTACAAACACCCCGTATGGCGCGGGGACGCGAAGCACCGCTTCGCGCTACAAGCACCCCGTATGGCGCGGGGACGCGAAGCACCGCTTCGCGCTACACGCACCCGCACACTGCCCACCGGGCCCGCGATACGTGGCAGGCCACCCTGGCGCAGTGGCTACCTGGCCCGGCACGTAGTGCGGGCCATCTCAGCACAGTGCCCACGGGCCTCGCAACGTATTGCGAGGCCCGTGGGCACACCGGGCAACCCCATCGCACTGTATTGCGATGCCTTTCCGGCTAGGGCTTGGGTACGGGAACGCCGGCCGGGGTGGCTTTTTTGATGTTGCGACGCGGCAGCAGGCCGTAGTTGAAGTACGCTTCGGCCTGAGCCGGCTTCTCCCAAAACGCCCCCAGGGAGGTGCAATGCACCTGCCACAGCAGCTGGCAGGCGGCTGCCCACTGCCCGCCCAGGCTGCCGATGGTTTCCTTGGCCACTTTCAGGCCGGCATCTTTGGCGGTGGTGGCGGCGGTGAGCTCCAGCAGCAGGGCATCGGCGGTTTTGCCCAGGGCGGGGCCCAGGTCGGTTTTGTGGGCCGTGAGGGCTTCGGCGAAGGCCTCGAAGCGCACCGGAAAGTCGGTGGCATTGGCGTCGGTGAGGTGCATCAGGCCCTGGGGCAGCAGCTGCTTCAGCGTGTCGGGGCGTTGGCGGTAGGCGGGCACCAGGTTCACGGCATTGGTGTCCTGCACGAACACGCGCATGGCGCGCAGCACGTCCTTTTTGGAGCGGGTGAGGGTTTGGCCGGAGGCATCCTGGCCCTCGCGGGCCACCACGCTGCCGCCCAGGGCCTCGGCGGCGGCTTGCAGGAGGGGGCTCAGGGCCTTGAGGGCGGCGTTGGCGCTACCGGCGGTGGCCGTCACGGTATAGTCGAGAAAGCCCAGAAAGGTGGGCCGGCTGCACCGGATGTTGACAAAATGGTTGGTGTAGAGGTCGTGGTAGGGAGCGGCCATGGGGGCTGGAGTGGGGGTTGGTAATTAAAAAGGAAATTGTGAGGCAGGAAGGTAGGCAACGGAATTGGCAATGTGCCCGCAGCACGTGTACCGCGAAATTTCATTTCGCCCCCGCGCCGCTTGCCAATCGTTCGGGTATCCGGCGGGGGCGAAATGAAATTTCGCGGTACACGTTCTAACGCCTTCCTACGCGCCACTCGGCTGCCAGCTCGAAATACGGCAGCAGCCGCTGCGTCTCCCGCGCCAAATCCAGGGCCGAGTAGCTGGTGCCGACATAGGCCCCCTTACCCGGCTGGTAGGTGGAGAACGTGCGCATCCATTGCAGCCACACGCTGGCCGTGAGGTGGAAACCAGCCGTGGTGTGGCGCTCCACGGCCACTTCGGGGCCGTGCTGGCGGGTGATGTTGTGCAGGTAAATGAGGTTGGATGAAGGCCCGGTGGGGTTATCGAGCAGCAGGGCGGCGCGGCCGTAGTTGCGCTGCTCCAGCAGGCGGTAGCCCAGGCGCAGGCTGGTGCTGCCCCTGGGCCCGGCCCAGGCCTGCCGCGCCCCCACGGCAAAGTCGTGCGTCACGCTGGTATCGAGCGGGCTCTCCCGGAAACGGGCCCAGTTGAGCTGGCCCACGCGGTTTTCGCGGCGCACATAGTCGGCCAGCAGCAGCAGCCGGGGCCGCAGCTGGTAGCTGATGCTCTGGGTTTGCTCCAGCACGCGGCTGGCGCGGTTGCGGGCCTGCTCGGCGGCCTGGTCGCGCACCTGGTAGCTCACCCAGAGGTGGTAGTTGGAGCGCACGCTCAGCTTGCCGGGGGCCCAGGTGAAGCCCGGCTCCCAGTGCAGCAGGTGGTCGATGTAGTTCTCGGCGCTCAGCCCCGCCCGGATGAACACCGTCTGGCGGTACTCGCCGGCCACCCCCAGCGTGGTGCGGAAGCCCCCGGCCCAGCGGCCCGTCCAGGTCAGGCGCAGCAGCTGCTGGGCCTCGTCGCGGGTTTGCTGGTTGTCTTTGCTGGGGGCATCCACGCGCAGCAGCTGGGCCGTGCCCACCAGGCCCAGCGCGTGCCGGGGCGTGGGCAGCCAGGTGAGGGTGCCCTGCCACTGCGTGGTTTGCTCGGTGATGTCCTTCACCTGCTCGCGGGCCAGGACGGTGGCCAGGCGCGGCGCGTTCAGGCGGCGCGTGTTGTCCAGGTAGTAAGCTCGGGTGCGTTCGCGGTAGGCAAAGCTGAGGGTAGTCTGAAGGCGGGGCCGGGCGAAGCGCAGCTCCTGGCGGGTATCGAGCTCGCGCTGGCGGTAGCCCACGTCCTGCAAGGTATCGGCCCCATCCGTCAGCCGGCGGTAGCGAAAGGCCCGGGTGGGCAGCAGCAGGCTGTTATCGGAGCGCAGCGAGGCAAACTCATTCACGCGGTACGAAGCCCCCGCCTGCACCGCCACCGTATCGGACTGAATGCGCTGCACCGAGCCCAGCAGGTAGTCCTCGGCGCGATTGGTGCGGTAGCCCAGCCGGCCCTGCACCGTGAGCGGCGCGTTGGGCAGAAAGGCCTGCTCGCCGGCCGCCTCGGCCACCAGGCGCTGCATGGTGCGCGGCCCCAGGCTGGCGCGGGTGCCCAGCACGCGCACGGCCAGCGGCGCGGCCGTGGGGCCGTTCAGGAAGTACAGCGCCGCCGCATCGAAGCCGTAGGCGAAGCCGGCATCCTGGCGGCCGTTGCGCTGGTCGGTGGCCAGGCCGCCCAGCACCGTGAGCTGCATCTGGGACAGCGAATCGGTGGGGCTGGCGGCGCGCAGGCGGCGGCGGTAGCCCAGGCGGCCCAGCCACAGGCCGGTGCGGGTGGCATTGGCGCGGCTCTGGTCGTAGTGCAACTGCTGGCCCAGCTGCCAGTGGTCGGCCGCATCCAGGGTGAATACCTGCGCCACGTCGGCCCCGTAGTCTTCGCGTACGAAGGGCGGCGTGCCGCGCGAGTCGTATATCATATCGGTGCCCACGCGATAGCGCAGCTGCTGGCGCGGCCCCAGGCGCAGGTAGCCGCGGGCCCCGCTGGTTTGCACGAAGGTGCTCACGCCCACGCGGCGGGCGCGGGCCACTAGCAGTAGCGCGGTATCGGCCCCGGCCGGCCGCAGCCGGCTGAACACCGGCCCGAACGGCGTGGCCCCCACCAGCACTTGCGCCCGCCCCGCAACTGGCCGCAACAAGCAGCCCAGCAGTAATAAAATTCCCGCCCCGGCGGCACGCCAGCGCCGGGCCCGGCCCCGCGCCGCTCCCTCGCTCAGACACACCGAAAACCACTGAATTACCACGTGCGGCAGGCCCGCGAAATCTCCGTTCGCGGCACCCAACCGGGAAGGTACTACACGCGCCGGAGAGGGCTGGGAAATAGTTTTTGAGTAGGTTAGCTGTAAATACTGCCGCCTGGGCTTGCCGCTGTGCCCGCGCACGGCGAGGGCGTGCCCCGGCGGTGGCGATTTCCTACTATCGTTATGATGATTAATCCAATCAACTCCTCCCGCCGGGCCCTCCCGCCCCTCGCCCTGCTGCTGCTGGCCGGGGCCCCGGCCCTGGGCCAGCACGTGCAATGGGCGGCCCGCCTGGTAGCGGTTTCGTCCCAGAAATCCGAAGGCAAGGAGCCCTTCTCCCCTTCGCAGGTGCTGAGTACGCCCAATGCCCTGCCGCTGGGCCAAATCAGCAACGATGCCTGGATTCCGCGCAAGGAAGGGCCCAATGAGTTTATTGAGGTGCGCTTTGCCCGCTCGGTGGCGGCCCAGCAGGTAACGGTGGTTGAGAACTTCAACCCCGGCTCCATCACCAAAATTGAGCTGGTGGACACCAAAGGCGTGCACCACGAAGTGTATTCCAACGACAAGCCCGGCCCGCTGCCCGAAGCCTACCGCACCCTGGAAGTGAAGTTTCCGGCCGCCGAATACCGCACCCTGGGCGTGGTGGTGCGCATGAACACGGCCAAGGTGGAAGGCGTGAACCAGATTGACGCCATCGGCATCTCCGATGTGCCGGCCACGATGGTGAAGCAGGCCTTCACCGAAGAGAAGGGGCCGGAAGCCGTGAAGTCGAGCCAGTTCGACTCCTCGCTCGTGAACCTGGGCCCGAACGTGAACACGCGCTACGTGGAAACCCACCCCGTGATTTCGCCCAACGGCCGCACCCTGTACTTCGCCCGCGAAAGCAACCCCGGCAACGTGGGCGGCGGCCGCGACCCCCAGGACGTGTGGTACTCGACCCTGCTTAGCGGCAAAAACAAAACCTGGAGCCTGGCCAAAAACGTGGGTGCCCCGGTGAACACCCCCGACGACCCCAACGGCATCGCCTCGGTATCGGCCAACGGCCAGCAGGCCATCGTCATCAATATCTACAACCCCGACGGCACCATCGACCCGCTGGGCTGCAGCATCACCAAGCGCACCCGCATGGGCTGGACGCCGCCCAAAAAAGTGGACATTAAGGACTTCATCAACCTGGACAAGGAACACGTCGACTTCTTCCTGGCGACCTCGGGCCGGGCCCTGCTCATGGCCGTGGAGCGACCCGACGGCCTGGGCGGCCAGGACATCTTCGTGAGCTTCCCCTCGCCCATGGAAACCAACGTGTGGACCAAACCCAAAAGCCTGGGCCCGAACGTGAACACGGCCAAAGCCGACTTCGCCCCCTTCCTGGCGGCCGATGAAAAGACGCTGTACTTTGCCAGCGAGGGCCGCGGCGGCTACGGCAAGTCGGACATTTTCTACTCCAAGCGCCTCGACGATACGTGGACCAACTGGAGCCCGCCCCGCAACCTGGGCCCGGTGGTGAACTCGCCCGACTTCGACGCCTACTACACCATTTCGGCCGCCGGCCAGGATGCCTACCTCGTGTCGTCGCGCAATGGCACCGAGGGCTCGCGGGACATTTTCCGCATCTCGCTGGCCCCCGCCTTCCAACCGGAGGTGGTGACGCTGGTGACCGGCCGCGTGCTCGACGTGAACACCGGCAAGCCCATCCGGGCCATTATTCACTACGAAAACCTGCTGACGGGTGAGGAAATCGGCGTGACCGAAACCGACCCGTCCGATGGCTCCTACACCATCGTGCTGCCCAGCGGCGTACAATATGGCTACCGCGCCGAAGCCAAAGGCTACCTGGCCGAAAACGCCAACCTCGACGTGGCGGCCAAAGACAAGTACAGCGAGCAGAAGCAGGACCTGTACCTGGCCCCCTTCGCCGTGGGCCAGACCGTGAAGATGAACAACATCTTCTTCCCCCAGAGCAAGTATTACCTCAACACCAGCTCCTACCCCGAGCTGGCCCGCCTCATTCGCATTCTGAAGGAATACCCTTCGGTTGAAATCAAGATTGCCGGCCACACCGACAACCAGGGCGACCCCGCCCTCAACCTCAAGCTGAGCCAGGACCGGGTGAACGAGGTGAAGAAATACCTCAGCAGCCACGGCATCAACGGCGACCGCATCACCACCGAGGGCTTCGGCGGCACCAAGCCCGTGGCCAGCAACGACCTGGAAGAAACCCGAGCCAAAAACCGTCGGGTAGAATTCACGATTACGAAGAAGTAGCAGTAGCACAGACGAATAAAAGAACGTCATGCTGAGCTGCGCTCAGCATGACGTTCTTTTTTACTGCTTAGACTAACCGTTTCAAGGTTAATTAATACGCCCTTGCAAAGTAGGCCCGGCGGGTGCTGGGCTTGCCGGTCACCATGCAGGTGCCGTCTTCGTCGGGCTCATTCAGGGCCAGGCAGCGCACGGTGGCCTTGGTTTCGTCCTTGATGCGCTCCTCGGTTTCGGAGGTGCCGTCGTAATGTGCCAGCACAAAGCCGGCTTCGTTATCGAGCACCCGCTTGAACTCGTCGTAGCTGTCGACACGCGTGGTGTGGGTGGCCCGGAACTGCTTGGCCTTCTCGTACATGTCGTGCTGAATATCGGTCAGCAGCTGGTCTACGCTGGCCACGATGTCGGCCAGAGGCAGGCTCATTTTGGCTTTGGTGTCGCGGCGGGCCACCTCCACGGTACCGTTATCGAGGTCGCGGGCCCCGATGGCCAGGCGCACGGGCACGCCCTTCATTTCCCACTCGGCAAACTTGAAGCCGGGGCGCTCGGTGTCGCGGGCGTCCACTTTCACCGAAATACCTCGGGCAATCAGGCCCATCTGAATGGGTTTGATGCGCTCGAGCAGCGCGTCGAGCTCGCCGGTTTTGTAGATGGGCACGATGACCACCTGAATCGGGGCCAGCTTGGGGGGCAGCACCAAGCCCTCATCGTCGGAATGGGCCATCACGAGGGCTCCCATCAGGCGGGTGCTCACGCCCCAGCTGGTGCCCCACACGTACTCGCGCACGCCTTCCTTGTTGGCAAACTGCACGTCGAACGCCTTGGCGAAGTTCTGGCCCAAGAAGTGGCTGGTGCCGGCTTGCAGGGCTTTACCGTCCTGCATCAATGCCTCGATGCAATACGTGTCCTCGGCGCCGGCAAACCGCTCGTTGGGGGTTTTCACGCCCTTCACCACGGGCAGGGCCATGTGCTCCTCGGCAAACTCGGCGTACACGTCGAGCATCTGACGGGTTTCGGCCACGGCTTCTTCGGCGGTGGCGTGGGCGGTGTGGCCCTCCTGCCACAGAAACTCAGCGGTGCGCAGAAACAGGCGGGTCCGCATTTCCCAGCGCACCACGTTGGCCCACTGGTTGATGAGCAGCGGCAGGTCGCGGTAGCTCTGCACCCAATTTTTGTAGGTGCTCCAGATAATGGCCTCCGAAGTGGGGCGCACGATGAGCTCTTCTTCGAGCTTGGCGGTGGGGTCGACGCGCAGCTTACCGGGGCGGTCGGGGTCGGTCTGGAGGCGGTAGTGGGTGACCACGGCGCACTCTTTGGCAAAGCCTTCGGCGTTTTTCTCCTCGGCCTCAAACAGGCTTTTAGGAATAAAAATGGGGAAGTAGGCATTTTCATGGCCGGTGCGCTTGAACATATCGTCCAACTGGCGCTGCATCTTCTCCCAAATGGCGTAGCCGTAGGGTTTGATAACCATGCAGCCGCGCACGGCGGAGTTTTCGGCCAGGCCGGCGCGCTTCACTATCTCATTGTACCAAAGCGAGTAATCTTCTTGGCGGGTAGGCAACTTTTTGCTCATGGGGGGCATCTTAGATGTAATCGGAAAAGTTCCCAATTCTGGTACAAGATTTGACTTAACCAAAGGGCACCGTTTCGGGGTCAAATTACGTTATTAATGCGCGGACCTCGCAGAAGGAGTTACCAGCCTTACCTGCGAGAATGGGCGGGCGGTCATCAGCCTTTTCAGCCAGGCAGCTGTTAAACCTTTGCCCGGTATGTAGACCTAAGCATTTGGCTACTACTATTCTTGCCCCAACGCTTCATCCTGCTTCCATCATTTCCGTCGTTACTTTACCGTAAGCCCCTCCACTCCTCATATAATCAATCATGAAAAAGCTGCTCACCGCTTGTCTGCCTGCCTTGGCCCTGTTTGCGCTGGGCGGTTGCGCGGGCACTTCGGCCCTCACCTCCTCGGAGGACGATGGGGTCTATTATTCCTCCCGGGACCGCACCACGGCCGTTGTGAGCACGGCCCCGACTTCGACCAACGAGGCGGCCAACCCGGACTACAACGGCAATACCAATGCCCCAACGGCTCGCCAGAGCGGTAGTTCGGATGAGTATTACGACGACTCGTATACCTACATGCAGGGCGTGCGGTATACCAGCCCGGGCGTGAGCTACTACACGCCGTACAGCCCATACGCTACGCTCGGCTACGGCGCGGGCAACTTCGGCTGGGACGGTGGGTTCGGCGGGTTTTCGCCCTACGGGGCCGGGTTCTACGACCCTTTCTACAGCCCCTTTTATAGTCCCTATGGGTTTGGATATGGCCCGGGCATCAACATCGGCTTTGGGTTTGGGCGGCCCTGGGGCTTTGGTGGATTTGGCTACGGCCGGCCTTTTGGTGGATACGGTTTCGGCAACGGTTTCGGCAACGGCTTCGGCAATGGTTTCGGCAACGGTTTCGGCAACGGTTTCGGCAACGGATTTTACGACCCGTACTGCTACGGCGGACCTTTCTATGGAGGGTACTATGGCCGGGGCGGCTACTACGGCAATAATTTCTACGGTAATAACCGCAACAATGGCGGCTACTACGGCGACAACAACGGCCGGGGCCGCACCTCGGGCCACCGCAACTACCGGTCTTCGGATGGGCGCTCCCAGTCGGGTGGGCGCACGGCGGGCACTACGTCCGGGGGCTCATCGTCGGGCGGTGGGCGGGTGCGGCCTGATGGCCTGCTGAACCCTGCCACGCCGCAAACCATACCTACTGCAAGCGAAGTCAGGTCGGCCGCTACGGACGGTGGCCGGACCCGGAGCGAGGCCGCTGCCATTATTCCCAACTCCCGGCGGGACCGCACGGATGCCTCTTTCAACCAGCCCCGCAGCATGGATGTGACGGCCCAGCCGCGCTACCGCAACATGGACCAGCAGTCCCGGCAGCAAACCGAGGTAATCTCGGGCCAAAGCGAAGCCGGGCGCGACCAGGTGCTGCGTGAGCAGGCCACCCGCGACGAGCCGCGCAGCCAAGGCAGCCGCTGGCGCAATGCCGACGCGGTGCTCCAGTCTGACCAGATGCAGCCCGCCGCCGCCGAGCCGCAGGAGAACCAGCGCAGCCGTCGGGGCAGGTTCTCCCAGGACGCCATGAGCCAGCCCCGCTCCGAAACAGCTCAGCCCATGCCCGAGCAAACCCGCCAACGTTCCTACGACCAGCCCCGGCAGCAGCGGGTGTTTGAGCAGCCCCAGCAGCGGCAGCAGCAACCCGAACGGACGTATGAGCAGCCCCAGCAGCGGCGTTCCGAACGAACGTATGAGCAGCCCCAGCAGCGCAATACCGAACAGCCCCAGCGCTCCTACAGCCAGCCTTCCTACTCCGCTCCTTCGGATGGGGGCGGGGGTGGAGGCGGCCGCAGCCGGGGTCGCAACGACTAAGTCCTCTACCTGATTTTCTTGCAAAAATTTCCCTTAAGCGAGCCGGCCCCACGGCCGGCTCCTTTTCTTCCAACCCCCATGAAAAAACGGATAATCGGCTTTAGCCTGGCCCTCGTAGTGGGGCAGGCCAGCCACGCCTTTGCCCAGGGCCCGAGCGACGCGCTGCGCTATTCCCGCCTCCAGTTTGGGGGCCCTGCCCGCACGCTGGGCATTGCTGGGGCCAACGTGGCCCTCGGGGCCGACTTTGGCAACCTGACTAGCAACCCCGCCGGCCTGGGCCTATTTCAGAAGTCGGAAGTCCATCTCACGCCTGGTATTGGCCTGGGGCAAAGCGACTCGCGACTCGAAGGCAGTTCGGCGGGCGCGCAGAATGCCGCTAAGAACAGCTTCCACATTGCCAGTGCGGGCCTCGTGCTGACCAACCGCCGCCCCGATAGCGACCAGAGCAGCAACTGGCGTGGGGGAACTTTCGCGCTGGGCTTCAGCCGGCTGGCCGACTTCAACGTGGCCACCACCTACAACGGCACCCTCACCGACCGGACAGTGAATGGCCGGGCTTATACAGCCGACGACCAGTCGTATCTGGCCACACTGCGCGGCACGGCGGGCCTGAATTACTACCGCAATATCCGCCAACAAGGCCGGTCAGGGAATTACAATACGGTAGACAACGGCCTCGATGGTTTGGCTTACGGCGCTTACCTGATTAATGTGGACCGGGTGCGCATTCCGGGCGGCACCATCGATGACTCCATTACCAGCATTACCAGCCGCACGCGGCGCGGGCCCATCGGGCAGGAAGAGCGGGTGATTTCGCGGGGCTCGGTGTCGCAGTTCGACCTGGGCTATGGCGGTAGCTACCGCGACCGGCTCTATGTCGGCGTGGGCCTGGGCATTGTGAGCTCAAACTACCGGACGGAATCGAATTTCACGGAAACCGAAAGCGACCCGACTACCCGCATCAACAGCTACCGGCTGCGCGAAGAGCGGCGCGTGAGCGGCTCGGGCATCAACGCCCGGCTGGGCCTTATTTACCGGGCGGCCGATGCCCTGCGCATTGGCGCTTCGATACAAACGCCCACGTTCATGCGCCTGGAGGACACCTATAATGCCTCCTTCACGACTGATTTCAGTGGCTCGGGGACCGATGTGGTGCCCCGCAGCCTACCAGTGGGCGTATCGTCGGTAGAGGCGCAGCCCAATGACTATGCCTACACGCTCACCACGCCTTTCCGGGCTAATGGCGGCGTGGCCTACACACTGGGCAAGCACGGTTTCCTGACCGGCGACGTGGAATATGTGGGCTATGGCCAGGCCCGCCTGAATAACGACGACCAGAATGCTAATGGCGACGACAACCCGTTCACCACCGAAAACAAGGATATTCAAACCAGCTACAAAAGCGCCGTAAACCTGCGGTTTGGGGCCGAGGGTCGATTCGACGTGTTCCGGGTGCGGCTGGGCTACGCCCGCTACGGCGACCCTTACAAGGCCGACACCAACAGCGAGCGGGCGCAGAATTTCTACACGGCCGGGGCCGGCCTGCGCCAGGGCAACTTCTTCATCGATGCCGCTGCCGTGTACACCACCTTCGACCAGCTGAGCACGCCCTATAGCCTCGATGGCCTGGAGCCTACCATCAAAACCAATAATAACCGCTACACCACCAGCCTGACGGCGGGCTTCACGTTCTAGGTTAACAAATGATAAATGTGTCTCGTCCGGCTATATGTTGACAGGAATAAGGCAAGGGCCCTGCTCGGATTTTCCGGCGGGGCTTTTTCCTTGCAAATGGACTTGATTGGGGGTTAAGTAATTCAGGGCCAGGTGGGGCCGTTC